>NZ_JALCZL010000001.1:0-200961 GCF_039667035.1 Sulfurimonas sp. NWX79 | reverse complement strand
ATTACTTGCAAATCAGTAATTTATTTGGCCACCCTATGCTACAATGTCGTAAGAATATTTTTTAGCACTCAAGTGGCCAAGTGTTAATGCGTACGGGTGGCCAAGTTGATGCGTATCTACACTATTCGCAACTTATATGCAAATAATATCATTTGTTTTCTTAAGAGAAGATAATGCGATATGCAATTTTTTATGATAAAATACGCAAAAAAAGAATATATATGCAACTTTTAGAATTCAAAGAACTACTCAAAAAAGCCAATATGAATAAGAAGGATTTTTCACAGATCACCAAAGTGAGCTATGGAACCGTCAATTCATGGGGAGTCGAAGGAAGGGCTGAAGTACCAGAGTGGGTCCGCCCTTTTTTAAATAATTATATTGAAGTGAAAAAGCTGGAAAAGATCAAAAATATTCTTTTGGATGAAAATGAATAAATAGTATTTTGCTTTAAGGTGTGTAATGGGTACCCAGTATACACCTTGGTCTTTTGTTTTTATACTACTATATTATATCGAGTGTTTCTTCCAGCACTGCCCTCAACTTTCTTCAAAAACCCTTTTTTTACCAAATCACTGATATCCCTCTTTGCAGTTGCGGGTGATGTTTTTGTAATTGATATATATTTTTTGACATTGAGCCCGCCTTCAAAATCATTCTTTCCAAAATCAAGTAGTTTGTTAAGCACTTTGATTTGTCTTGTGTTGAGGCTATGTTCTCGTGCTCTATCCCAAAATGCTGTTTTTTCAACTACTTTTTGTATCTGAGAAAGCGATTGTTCTATGGCACTGAGTATCATCTTGGAGTGCCACTCTATCCAGCTCTCAATGTTCAGCTCACTGTTTGTGAGGATTCTCTGCGCCTTTTCTAAAAGTTTGTAGTAGTTTTTCTTGTCATTTGCGATAGCTGTTGAGATAGAAAAGTAAAAATGTTCTTGAGACAACTCTTTTGCTAAGATGTAGTTTGTAAGCGTTCGTGCTATTCTTCCATTACCATCATCAAAAGGATGGATAGTTAAAAACCATAAATGTGCTACTGCTGCTTTAATATATGGATCTTCTTTGGCATTATTTACATATTCCAAAAGCTCTTCCATCGCTTTAGAAACATTTTGTGGTGGCGGTGCAGTATAATGGATCTTTTCTTTGCCATTTTTTTGTGATACAACACTTATCTCTTCTAAGCGATATTGTGCGACTTCAATCTTATAAAGACCACTATACCCACTTGGAAAAAGTGTATTATGCCATCCAAAGAGTCTCTTGGTTGTTAAAGGTTTATGGTTTTGAGCGCTATCTAAAAGCAATTCTACTAGGCCATCGGTTTGTTGAGCGGAGCAGTCTTTTGTGTCATCCAGTTTATCTAATCTTTTTAAGATAGAAGAACGCACACTATCACGGTTGAGTACTTCTCCCTCAATCTGTGATGACTCTACAATCTCTTTCGTACTTGATTCTATCTCTAAAAAGTTATTATCATAGTGACCTAGTGACTCTAAGATTCCCTCTAGTTTGCCGCTTTTTTTAGAAATTTCGCTCAAAAGCGATAAAAATTTTGCACGATCATAACGAAAATGGGGAAAATCATCATGCTGCCATATCCATTTTTTTTCTTCATACATCTATTTTACCTCTGCAGTGAGCTGTTTATAGTTATAATCGTATCATTTTTTGAGCTTTTAAACAAGCTATTTGGCTCAGACTCCAAAATACTCTCGTAAATCAGCCTCTATTTTGTCAAGAAGATAAGAGATTAATGCGCAAAAAGTGTGCCCATTTTGCGCCTCGAATTTGAAGATTTTTTGCTAAAAATTGGATTTTTTGTGTGCAGATGCCCCTATTTTTAGCCTATATTGTTAAAAAATAGAGCCTATTGTATCTTCGTAATAAACTCGTATCTTCATTGTCGCTCCTCTTGAACCCTGACATAAAATTTCGTTCCTCTGATAGAGACCATACCCTCCGGTGTTTCTAAAATAAACTTATCCGGTGCAAGCTCTCCGATTTTTCCTGACTCAAAAGAGAGATTCCCTTTCTTTAAAAAAAGTTCAAATTCATACTCGTTTTTTATAGGTTTAAATACGAATTTTTTCAAATCCAATATGCTGTATGGTGCTAAAACAGCTGTTGAGTTATCATTAAAGACAATAACAGCAGAACCATTTTTTGTAATAATAACCATTTGACTCTCTAACTCATCTCCCGTATGCAATGCATAGTACTCTGTAGCACTCTTTGCAATGACTTCACCTTTTACATCTTTAATGATTGCTATACTTTTAGCATACAAAGCAGATACAAAAAGCACTATCATAACGATATATCTCATTTTTTCTCCCTTAGCTTTCTACTGTATCATCAGAATATTTCTGTGCTATCTCACGAAAAATCACTTCTATCTCAACAAATCCATCGACCAAAATCGGATCAAAATGCTTTGCTCGTCCCTCTATGATGATCTTGCTTGTCTCTTCAAAAGTAAAAGCCTCTTTATAGACTCTCCTGCTCACAAGTGCATCATAAACATCAGCAAGTGCCATAAAGCGACTCTCTAGTGGAATCTCCTCACCTTTTAAACCTTTGGGATACCCCGTACCATCCCATTTTTCATGATGATAGTGTGCAATATTTCTAGCCATAATAAAAAAATCATTCTCTTTGTAAGATGATATCGCATTATTGATGATATGACGCCCCAAATCTGTATGTGTTTTCATAACTTCATACTCCATTGGAGTCAGTTTTCCCTCTTTTTTCAAAATTGCATCTTCAATACCAACTTTTCCAAGGTCATGTAGCGGTGCTGTTGCATACATCATATCAATCTTCTCAGGAGAGAGTTCTCTTGCATAAAAACCTTTGGAGTAGATATGTTCAGCAAGTACTTTAATATACTTCTTCGTTCGTACAATATGTGCACCGGTCTCAATATCATGTACTTCTGCCACATGTACCATACTGTCAAGCAGTGCAACATGTGATCTGTTTAACTCTTGCGTGAGGACATGTCTCTCATAGGCATCTATAAAGATATATAAAAAACTTACAATGAAAAAATGAATCAAAAAAGGCAGTAAAAAGTATGCAATCGAAATATAAATACCCTGAGCAATACAATAGTATGTTGCAGCAAAAGCAAGCAATAAAGTTGCAAAGAAAAGAAAGAGAATAAAGCTGTTTTTATTTGTAATCAAAAGGAAAAAAAGCAGCAGTGTCACAAACAAAGAAAGCAAAATATTGACTATCTTATAGTGCTCTAGTTGGATAAAATACTCTCTGTTTAAAATATTGTCTATCATTGTTACGTGCACTTTTGAACCAATGATTTTCTTGCCATCTTTTATAACAACCTGGTCATGCAGACCAACTGCAGAAGATCCGACAATAACGATCTTTCCACGAATCATCTCTAAGGGTACTGTATCATTGAGTATATCAATAGCTGAGACTTTTTTATACCAGCTCTTATCATAAATATTGAGTAAGATATTTGTCTCTTTATCTGTTTGCACTGTTGCACCCAAAATATTGAACTTGGTACTTTCCTCTTGTTGCAAATCGCTGTCTGTATTTAAGAGTAATGCCAAAGCAAAATTTGGAATGATTGTATTTTTATACTCCTTAAACAGAGAAACCCTTCGCAATACACCATCCTCATCGATCGTACTGTTAACAAAACCCTGATACTTTGCAGATGAATGCAGTAATGGCATGTTACAAAGAGCGTATTTATATCTTTGCAGTTCTAGGCCTTGTGTATCAATGGCAATAGAGTTGAGACCTTGGCACTGCTCATTTACAAGATAATCATTACTTAGATACAGGCTCATAGTCGATGCAGTGTGTTCTAAGACCGAAGCAAATATTGTATCGTTATTCTGTAGAGCTTGGGGAAGATTTTGCATAATTTTTTCAATACCAAAAAAGTTTTGATAAAACTTGACAATTTCCAAAGGAGAAGTTCTGTCTTTTTCAGGAAAAATAATATCTAAACCAATAGCTGCTGCATTCAAACTATCTATTTTTGAAACAAGCTCTGCCATGATAACTCTCGGCCAGGGCCACTGTCCAAGAGCACGAAGACTTCGTTCATCTATATCAACTACAAGCACATGGGATTTTTTAAGAAGATGACTCTTTTCATAAACAGAAGAAGAGAGAGCATCATAAATCTTATAATCGGTAAATTTTACAAAATCACTTTTAAAAAGAAAGTAGTGGTTTGCAAAGATAAAGAGTGAGACTAAGATATATAAAAATATTGTTTGTAATCTTAATGTATAAATACTTCTACCCTTCGATTAAGTTTCTCATCTACATTATCAGCAGTCTTTACAGCCAGGTTTTTCTCACCATATGAGAGTGCATCAATTTTCAGTGCTTTAATTTTTGATTTCAGTATAAACTTTTTAATCTCATTGGCACGCTTTAATCCAAGTACTACATTATATCTACTGCTTCCAACCGTATCGGTATGACCAATAATTTTAATGATAGGATCTTTGATTTTTGCAATCTCTATGATCATATTGTTTAACTCTTTTTTTGAGTTTTCAAGCAGATTGATATCATCAAAGTAAAAAATATAATGCTTATAAATAACATCTACACCGACAAGATCAGCAAAAGCTCTCTCAAGCTTTTTTTGTGAGATTTTTTTAGGTGGGGTTGGAGCACTCTTTTTGGAGTTCATCAGTGTAAGTTCATTAAATGTATCTATCGTTACACTTCCTGCATCATTAGATACTATGATCTTTGCCCCTTTTTTATGCCCTTCAACCAAGACGACAATATTTTTGGCATTACATCCATTTGCATCGACGATTGCATCTTGTGGAGAGTTTGGACACTTATCTTTATCGGAGTACACACCATCTTTATCTTCATCACTCAAATAACTCAGGTAAAGATTTATATTCACCCAATTTGAGAGTGCATTGGACTCCTCTGTCTCATCACTATAAAGCATAACATCGTCTGCTTGAGCATATGTATAGATACTACTTTTATCAACTCCACCCGCAAGGAGTTTTTTATAAACACGTTCAATATACTGCTTACTTGCTTGAAGAGCCTCTTCTTGAGAGTTTCTATGCTCTGAATAGCCAACTATAGAAACTTTGAGGCTTGCGTGAGGATTTGCAAGTTCTTCTTTGATTTTTTGAATAATTGGATGTAATTTCTTTGACAAATGTTCATCGGCAAAACTGTTTGAAAAATAGATTACATCAAAACGAACTATTTTGTCAAATTTTCCTTTATAAAAATCAGTTTCAGCATAATTATACGTATATTCCAAAGCAAAAAGTAAATTTGTAGAGAGTATCAAAAAATAGAAAATATTAGATAGTTTTTTCATGTTAGGATTTTAACATATACTCACTTATAAACGAGCTTAATCATCAAGCTGCGTATAACCTTTTTGCAGCTGTGCTTTTTTGGCCATCATCTTGACACTTTCTGTGATATTTTCATGTGTCTTATTATAATGTTGATCGAGTTTTTCCAAAAAATCCTCAAGCATCTCTTTTATCTCTTCACTACTTTGCTCTTTCGCCTTTTGTAGCGCGCTCGAAAGCTGTGTGAGCTGTGATTGTGCTTTGACATAGTCTGCTTTGATCTTTTCAATATCCTGTACTAAAGTTTCCATATCACCATAAACATTGACCAAGCTTGTATTTTTTTTCTCAAGTTCATCCATCTGATTTGCTGAGAGTCGCATCTGTTTCATTATCATTTCACTCTGTGTGCGAATCCCACTGAGTACATTTTCATCTTCATAGAGTGCAGTTTTAATACCTTCAGCATGCAGCTTGAGTGATACTATCTGACCTTCAAACTCTTGCGTGAGAGATGTAAGTTTTGCAGCAGTTTTTTCCACTATTGTTTTTGAGACACTCTCTGAGAGCTGTTTCATCGATTCTAACATTGACTTGAGACTCTCTATATCTTCTGCTATATCATATCTACTTTCACCTGCTTTTTTGAGTAAATCAGTAAGTTTATTGTAATGGTCTTGTTCTGTTACACGTAAGAGCTCTATATGCTTATTTAAACGCTCATTGAGTTCAGGCATCTCTACTTCACTGAAGTATGAAAACGCTTTATTGACGTTTTCATTATAAGCTTCAATCTTTTCAAACTTTTTCGTAAACTCTATCTGATTGGCTTGAATTACATCCAGAGCTTTGATATCATTTTGGAACTTCTCTTGAATCTCCTGCTGAATTTTTCTGTCTTCTTCTGAGTACTCTGTCATACGAGACTCAAGCTCTAAAATGAACTCTTTTAATTGCGTAATCTCACGCACAAGAATTTTTGTAAACTCATCATGCAATTTTGCACTTTGTGACTCTTTGGTCTGATTTAAAATGTTCATCACAATGTAGAGTATCATAGCGACCAAAAGAGGCATAAAAGATTCACGTACCAATAAAATCACATTGAAAGGGTCAGGATGGATAATAAAATGAATCAAACTTGCAATAGTACCTATTGCAATCATTAAAGGGGCATAGTTTATTTTGTTTGGTTTCTTTAAAATAGCGACATGTCTCAAGAAAAGAAGTGCCATAAAGCCAAGAGAAATTAATAAATCTATATCAAACATAGAGATATTCTATCATAAATATTTATAAAATGATATCTAAAATCTCTTTTGGCTCTTTTACTACGACACTATGCTCACCACTTGCAGAAAATCCCCATGTAGCAAATATAGCTGCAATACCTGCTCGTTTTGCACTCTCAATATCTTTGGAGTTATCGCCTATCATCCAGGCTTTGTCACTCTCTTTGTTGTAGTTGTAAAAATCAAGAATAGTATGGATCATATCTGGATGGGGTTTTGAGGCTTTTACTCTGTCTGCTCCAACAATCATATCAAAGAGATTTGCCACATCCAAATGCTCTAACATTGTTTTTGCAAAGAGTGTGGGAGCATTGGTCGCTACCGACATCTTTACACCATTTTCTTTTAAAGTATGCAGCATTGTTTCTATACCATCATAAAGATAGGGATGTTCTATACACTGCTCTTTATAATGTTTCTCAAAAAGTTCTCTGTCTCTCTCTTCATAAAGTTCAGTATTATAAAAAAGTTTTGCCAGGTTTCTCTGATGTTTATTGATAGCTTCTACAATAAACTCTTCTGAGAGTGGTGGGAGATTATGATATTTCTCTCTTACATAATTAACAGAAACTGTGATATCTTTTTTTGAGTCAATCAGTGTCCCGTCCATATCAAAGATAACTATTCTTTGCATCACTTCATCTTTTCATAAATCTCTTGAAGGGCATCAACAAAGAGCTCGCTGTCATTAGGACATTTTGCCACGCGGTACTCTTTAAAACCAAGCTCCTCTGCAATCTCACGGTACTCAACATCGAGCTCAAAATCCGTCTCTGAATTATCTATCGTAAAAGCAATAGGAAAGATAATCACTCCACGATTACGTACAGTCTTAAGCTTATCTTCAAGCGAAGGTGTCAACCACTCCATACGCCCTACTTTTGACTGATATGCAAGATGTACTTCATGAAAGTCCATTCCCTCACGTAGCATCATCTCTTGAAGAATTGCCACATGACGGTTTATATGCTTCTCATACACATCACCGGCATCTACTATCTTTTTAGGCAGACCATGTGCAGAGAAAATGATGTCAAAATCTCTGTATGTTGCATCATGCATACTCTCTTTGATTCGCTCTAAAATAGCCTTGTTATATTTTTCATTTTCAAAGAAATGTTTTATCTCAACCAGTAGAGCATCTACACCTTTATCATGGTAACATGCTTCAAAATCTTCAAGTGATGATTTTGTTGTTGTTGTAGAGTATTGCGGATAGAGTGGAATCAAGTAAATCTTATCTATATCTTCACTGTTAAGTCGCTCTACTACTTCACAAGCAAAAGGCGGAGTATAACGCATAGCAAAATCTACAATAACATTCTCACCAAGGCGTTCTTGCAGTTTTACGACAAGTTTTTTGGTATGGCCTACTATGGGAGATTTTCCACCTAGTTGTCTATAAATCTCCTGAGAGCTTTCTGTACGGGTAAAGACTATCATACCTCCGATAAATTTACGCAGCACTCTACTCTTCATCGTCAATATGTTTTTATCTGCAAACATATTTTTTAAAAAAACTTCAACCTCTTCAAGATTGTTTGGTCCACCCATATTGAGTAGAATTACCGCTTCTTTTGCCATTTAATCCTCTTTAACCCGTAGACTTACATCATACATTAATTGCTGCAATGGTAGCATATCTTCATAAATTTTAAAGAGAGTATCTATCAATTTCTCGCCATTTTCTATCAAATGCGGATCTAAGACCTTGTACGTTGCCATTCCCTTGTAAAGACTCAACTCTGCATTTTGCATCTCTTTGTCAAATCCTCTCGGATAGCGTTTATACCCTTTTTCTATTATCTTATAACCTTTGGCAGTGATACTCTCCAATACCTCACGCAGGTATGCTCGACGTTCATCATCTGCAATATACTCACGATAGGCATCAAGCATTGGCTTTTCAAACCAACGTACACCTACTGCAACAAAAAGCTCTTCAGGAGAAAAATGCAGATAAAATGACGAGCTCTGCATCCGCTTACCAGAGCCTTGCCAAAATATAATACCAATTCGATGTTTAATAGGCACTGCAATTGCATCCGGACGTCTTGTATCGCGATAGATTCTAAAGAGTGATTTGTTTATCTTTGGAGAAAAATTAACGGTAGGCTCAAGCGCCTGGAGATGTTCTCCAAACTCTTCAACGAAAGCCCGTGAAGGCTCGAGGATAAGTGTTTCATACTTCTTTTTATGAAGTTCAAACCACTCTTTATTATTATTTTCGCGGATTAAGGCTAAAAAAGGAAGTGTCTCTTTAGAAAAGCCTTGAAACTCCACACGCAGCCTCTATGCTATCTTTCTGTTTCTATATGCCAATATAATGATGATAAAAACTATCGCATAGGTTACCGGTACAAAATCAGGAATCGGAACCGGGTCACCTTTTGCATATGAGTGCATACCTGCAAGATAGTAGTTTACACCAAAATATGTCATCAGTACTGATGTAAATGCCAGAAGTGAAATAACACTGTAGTTAAACTGATTGTAAATTGATTTGATAAATCGTAAATGCACAACAACAGCATAAACCAGAATCGTTACAAGTGCCCATGTCTCTTTCGGGTCCCATCCCCAGTAGCGTCCCCAAGACTCATTTGCCCAGACACCACCTAAAAAGTTACCAACCGTAAGCAATACAAGACCGATAAGTAGACTCATCTCATTGATAGCATTAAGCTCTTTAATAGAGCGCGCTATCTGTTCACGGTTTGCTCCATTTCCAAAAATATAAAGCAGGAGTGTAATAAAGCCAAGCAGTGCACCAAGTCCTAAGAAACCATAAGATGCTGTAATCATACTCACGTGAATACTCAGCCAATAAGAGTTAAGCACCGGTACAAGATTCGTAATCTGCGGATTCATCCAGTTCAAGTGTGCAACAAAGAGAATAAGTCCAGCTAAAATAGATGTTGAAGCCAATGTGATTGGTGATTGTTTTGAAAAGATAAAGCCGGCTAAAACTGTTGCCCAAGCGATATATGTCATCGACTCAAATCCATTTGACCATGGAGCATGTCCTGAAATATACCAGCGAAGCGCCAGACCAGCAGTATGTACAATAAAGAAGATTGCCAGCAGTCCCAATGAGAGCTTTGTAATTGTATCCATCTGGAATTTCGGTTTTACAATTTTGATAAAACTCAAAATCAACAATACAAAACCAACAACAAAGTAAAGCGGCCAAAGA
Organism: Sulfurimonas sp. NWX79; assembly: GCF_039667035.1. Lineage (NCBI taxonomy): Bacteria > Pseudomonadati > Campylobacterota > Epsilonproteobacteria > Campylobacterales > Sulfurimonadaceae > Sulfurimonas > Sulfurimonas sp. NWX79. The sequence continues at coordinate 191,135 of NZ_JALCZL010000001.1, read as the reverse complement.
ATTTCAAAAACATTGGAGTGATTGTAAAAAATCTCTGCTTTTATCTTGCCTTCCGGTGGATAAACAGCTGCACCGTAAAATTTTTGATACTGTGCTATCTTTGCAACACCTGCATCACTTTTACTCCAATCTCCGCTTTGCAAAGATGCATCAATCGCTGTGAAATAATTCAGTGCCAAAGCTCTGATCTGCAGAGACTCTTTTTGCGGGAAGCTCTCTAAGGCATCTATTGTTGCATACCACTTATTATTTATGTCATTTGGTTTTGGCCAGATTTTAAGCAGTGAGCCTGTAAAAACCATATAGACAACATTGACTTTTTCATCAATTTCCAAAGCTTTTTTATCGAGCTTGTTTCTGTCTTTTGGTGCTTTTCTGCTTGCTTCATCAACCAAAGTCGCGATTTTATACCCACGCATACCAACAGAGTCTTGGAAAAACTGCGAAAAGGAGACATATTTCGCATCTTTTTGTGCACCTATTGCCATATTGATTTTAGGGTCACCTGTACGGATAAGCTTTACCTCTTTGTAGATATCAGGACGTATCATCATTCCTAAAATCACCTGATTTGGAGTTAGCTTTTCTCCACCAACCTTAAGTGATGCACTTCTATGGATTTTTGCTAAAATCTCGGTTGACAGTGTATCAATTGGTTTCATTCTTCCTTTTGTATCTTGAACAATTAAAGTTCCAAACTTCTCAGCATGCGCTTTGTCAAAAGCTAAAATAGTCTTGATGGCCGGATCTAGTTCAGCAGCTTTTGCAGGTGTAAAACTCAAAAGAATTCCAACTGCTAAAAATGCAGGTACAATTTTACACTCTGCAGCCTTTTTTGCTTTTGCTGAGAGTTGACCAAATCTAAACTTGCGTGAGAAGAGTACCCAGAACATTCCAAGTGCCATCAATGCATAACCAATGTACGTAGGCAACGTGCCAGGATCATGGTTTACTGAAAGTACAGTCCCTTTCTCATCTCTGTCATATGACGATTGAAAAAATCTGTAGTTTTGATAGTCTAAAATATGGTTCATATAGATTCTATATGGCATATGTACTCCATTTTTCTCATCAATTAGTTCCACTTCACTCGCATATGAAGCCGGGCTCATAGAACCAGGATAGCGATCAAGTTGAAAATCAAGGAGTTTGAGTTTAAATGGCAACGCTATCCCTTTTGAGCCATAGGCTACACTCACATTCACACCACCAAGCGTCAGTGTTGTTGGACGACTTTGCATACCTTTTTGTCCATATACTAAGAACTCTTTGCTTTTTGGACCAACTGTTATGCTAAATTTCAGAGCATCAACACCAGAATTTCTCAGCAGTGCTGAACTGTTTGTGACAACCTTTTTCTTTGCATGCAGCATAAAATCACGTAGAACAAAACCGCCAAGATCTGTTGAATATAGCATTCTTTTATTGACTGGTTCATTATCATTCGCTTCTAAGTTACCTTTTGAGCGGTCTGCCATTTTAAGGTATGATAGTTTCATATCGTGCTTCATAAAGAGTTTTCCATCTTTTAAAAACAGAGCTATAACTGGCTTGTTAAACTGCATACCTGAGTTAAAATCTAATACAAAGTTACCAGCATCAAAGTATTTTCCCTCTTCAAGAGCTACAGGTTTTCCTTGCCCACCTCCGGTAATCATCATCTTTGCAATAGCTTTCCCGTTTTTATCAGCAACAAGTGTCTCAACAGCATTAGGAATATACTCTACAAGTTTTACAGCAACTTTTTTATCACCCAACTCTAAAGTATGTTCAAAATCATTATCTCCTCTCTTTGAGAGATATAAAATCTTGTCAAATTCCGCTTTATTATGCAAATCTTGCGCTTTTATAATAATGTAAGGGTCTGAGCTTAACATTGAATTTTCCGTCATTCCCTCACGGATATGCATCGTACCTTCATAACCAACATATCTTGTAATTGCCGCACCGACCAAAACAACTAAAAATGCAACATGGAAGATAAGTATAGGAGCTTTTTTCAGTGTGTACATTTTATAGTGAAAAATATTATAGATTAGATTGATAGCGAGTAATCCAAGCAGCACCTCAAACCATCGTGCATTATATATCTCTGCTTTTGCTGTCATCGTTCCAAAATCATTTTCGACAATAGTCGCATATCCAATAGCAAATGCAAAGAGAAGCATTAAAACTGCCATTGTTTTCATGGAACCTATAAAAGAGAGGAGTTTATTCATATTTATTTCCTTAGTTTTGTAAAAAAAATTATTTTAGTCAATATTAGCTAATAAAAAGTATATAAAAAGATATTTTGATACTATTTAGGTTTTTTAGGAGAAAAATCGATACTATTTATCATAATATCCGATGTCTCTTTTTTTGCCAGTATCTCTTTCATAACATTGACAGGTCTATCCATCTTGAAAAGTTCTCTTTTGACAATATTTCCTTGAGAGTCATACCACTTCTGTTCACCCTCTTTATAGTTGTTTTTATATAGCACTTCACTATAAAGTTTCCCCTCAAAGGTGGACTCTTTTTGAATACCCTCTTTTTTATTGTTTTTATAAGGCACAACTAAAGCGAGAACTCCATTGTCATAATACTCTTTTTGTAGTCCCTCTTTTTTATCATTAACATAATTCACTCTATACTTTACTTTTCCATTTTGAAAATATGCTGTCTCAGGTCCTTCAAGTTTTCCATTTTTATAAAACATCTCTGCGATTTTTCTGCCTTTTTTATCATACCAAGTCAGTTTTCCGTCACGTTTGTTGTTGATATAGTTGACACTGTATGCAAGACCACCCTCTATATAGTATATCTTCTCCAAACCATTTTTTATGCCCTCTTTTATATCTGTATTTGTTCCATCCACATAGTTTGTTTCAGCTTTGAGTTCACCCGTATTAAAATAACTTTTCACAAGCTCTGCATTCACTGTTGTAGCGGAAAGAAACGATAGTAATACAAAAGATTTAAAATAGATTTTTGTCATGAAATTTCCTTGATTTTTTATCTGAAGATTATTTTAGTAAAAATATACTTGTATATACTTTGAGCAAAATAATAATGCTTCCCTTAAGAAAAAGGGAAGCAAAAAGGAGGAATTATTTCCATCCTTTTTTAACGATATTAGAAGATTTTTTGTACGGATATTTTTTCACCAACTCTTTTACTGAAAGTTTTTGATCTCCACTTCTCATAAAGTGCGCCAATGTTACTGAAGCCCAGTAGTCATTTGCATACTCTGTATCTTTAAGTTGTAATGGAACACCTTTTTTATTTACTGTGTGACATGCTGAACATGTTACAGGACCTGCATATTTTCCATCAGGTGAGTATTGTAATGCTTGTTCATGTGTTGTCACATCAACTGAACGCTCTTTACCGTCATATCTTGTAGAGTAAAGTCCGTGTGTTGACTCATGACATGTTTGACATGCAATATCTCCATGACCTTTTGAGTATCTGTAGAGAGAGTATTTGTTTGGCAGGTCAATTGGGAAATATTTTCCACCTGTTTCACTTTCTACAAACGGAGCCAAGTGACAATCCGCACAGTGTGGCTCAGAAGCTGCCAACCACCAGTCATTTCCACCAGATGCTGCTGCATATGGTACTTTTCCACCTTTTGGATGATTCCAAGGTTTCAAGTCAAGCTTACCATCTTTACCAACATTTTTAACAAGTGTTGCAGATTTATGCTCAGTATAGTACTTCATAACCTCATTTTTACCTGTTGTTTTAGGGTCAGCAAGTTCTGCAAATCTTTTCTTATTACCATTTGCAATCACTTCAATCATCTCTTTAAGTGTTTTGTTTCTTAAAGTTTTCCCTTCTTGTGTACTGTCATGCTGAATGTCATCATAGTTCTGGAAAGCTTGTGCCACTTTTGTATGACAGTTTGTACAGTAAAGTCCACGAAGTTCTCCTGCATCTTTTCCATGCTCATCTTTAAGAGAGACATTTTTGTATTGCCATTTTCCATAAGCATTTAAGAAGAAAGGCGGTTTCGCATTTGGATTTGAGTGTGCGTCACGTCTTACATAACATCCACCACCAGATTTTCTAATATCACCTTTGTTAAATCTACCTTCACCATATCTGTCTGTAACTCTAAATGGGTTAGAGTCATCGTTCATATTTGGATTTTGGAAGTGTGTTGGGTGACATGATTGACAAGATTGACTTCTACCGGCACCATCAGGCATAGGTACCATACCCAAGTGAAAGCCATGAATCGCTTCTGAGAGCGGTTTTGCTTTAACAGCTTTGTAACCTGTTGCCGTTGGACGTGGCTCTTGCAAGTTACCTGAAACATTATCACCATGACAGTCTGCACAGTTTACCATACCTACTTTTCCAAGTCTGTTACCAGAAGCATCTGCTTGATAATCACGTAAAAAGTTTGTTTTATGGTGTGCATCATGCAGAGAAAGAATATTGATCGATGCTTCTGCTAAACGAGCCATATATTCACTTTCATCCGGATAAGATTTCCAGTATTTATACTCTTTATCAGAGTAATCCAGACCTTCATCTCTTGCCATTTGAGCAGCTTTACCGTTTCTTGAGTGACATGCATAACAGTTTGGAATATCAACTGGGTTTGTACCAAAATATGAAACACTGCTACCATCCGCATTTTTCATACTTTTACCTGTTCTGTCATGCATCTCAACAGTTGAGTATTGGAACGGTTGAAAATCCTTCTCTGTTACAGAACGAATTGTTCCTTTTCTTGTTGAATCATTAAATGCAGTAAGTGGAAGACCGAGTGCATCCCAAAGATGTGAAGCGGTAAGCACCAGTTTTACATTTTTAACAGGTGGAACCAGTGTATCTGTCATTACAACATTACCACCATTTTTTCCTGCATACTCTAAGTAACCTCCAGACATCGGTTTACCAGAAGGCCCAGCATCAATTCTAACAGGCACTTGACGACCAATGCGTAATCTGTCTTTATCTCCGGCACCTGCAGGAATAGTCCCCTCTAGATCTTTATAGATAAATAGGTGTGTCCAAACATAGTTTGCAACATTATCACCGGCAGAATCCAGGTGCCCATCACCATCAGCATCTTTTCGTACTGTCCAGTACTTCATTTTGTTACCTTCACTATACGAATTGTCCTTCGTATAATAGTAAAGCTTCACATCATCATCCGGTGATAAAAGCTTTGGTAACTTACCACTTTTTCCACTTGCAACAGCCTGAGCTTGAATCGAGTTATATGGTGGAATCACACAACAATAATCCATAGAAAAACCAACACAGTGCATACCAAGTTCATAGTTGATAAAAACATTGTATTCATTTTTTGGTTCATATCCAATACTCTTTTTTCCATTTGCATCTACTTCCGTGTACTTCTTCAGCTTATTTAACGAAAACGGTGGATTTTTGTCATAAGCCAAAGCAGCAGTCGCCGTCATAGACATAAATGCAACTGATGCAGCCATAGAAACTAATATATTTTTTGTCATAGTCTCTCTCCCCTTTGTTGTAAATTCACGCTTAGTATCACATTTTATAATTTAATTGAAGATTAAACAAAAAAGAAAAACTTATATTTGTATAAAATTTGTATATAAATAATACTTATGTGATAATTTTGTGACAAGTTTATTTAAAGTGGCTTATAGAAGTGATTTAGAAAGCTTATAACTTAAAATATACTTCTAGATTTTGTATGATTTTCAGGTAAAGTTTTCTTTTAAATTAGTAGGGTTTTAAAGTTTCTTAAAGGTGATTTTGTAATCACCATTTTCCAACTCTTTGGCTTCGTATGAAAAGAACTGCGCTATCTTTGCATAAAGCGGTGTCGGCTCATGGAAAAATCTTCCGACAAGCCTTTGGTTTTCATTTTGAATCATTCTTAGAGCATTCATAGTATTTACCATAGGTTCAGGTGGAGAGCATTCTGTAGCATCAAACTCATAGTACGTTATTCCATCTTCTTCATATTTATAAAAATCCAATGTAGTCATTGGAATCGCTACTTTTTCTTTCTTCACTGTTCTACCTTAGTTACAGATATATTTCTGCTTTTGTTGATTCCAAATAAAATTGTTTGAAACCTGCTTAAAAGCTTTGAGCACAATCGTCTCTTTACACTCTTTACCATATATGACTATAGGGGTATGATAGTACCTGTTATATGATTTTATCGGATGGAACAGAATCTCTTTCCATGTTAAAACAATTTTTCCATCATATGGTTCAAAAGCAACTGCAGAAACAATGCTGTTGTTTGTTTCAGGGCATTTAAAGTGACACACAACAGTTGAGGCGTCAATCGTTACATGGTCTAAAAGAGTAATAATATTTTCATGTGTCATTAACATTTTCATCCCTCCTCTTCTACTGGAATAGTGATTTTAAAACATTTATCTAAACCATCACAAAGCTCCACACTACCCTTATGCACTTCAGCAATCTGTTTCGAAAGTACTAAGCCTAAGCCATTTCCTTTAAGTTTTGTACTCTTAAATGCTTCAAAAAGATCCCCTTTCTTCTCAATGGCAATCCCACTGTCATAAATGGTAAAGATATGCTTTTTATCTTCTACCTTATGCTCTATTTCTACAACACCGTATTCTTTTTCATCAGCTTCTATCGCATCGATAGCATTTGTGATGAAATTGGAAAAAAGCATCTCCAATAAGTCTTTATCTCCAAAAATCTTAAAATCATTCTGAGGAAATATAAATGTAATATCTTTCGAGTATCCATAGTAATCTATCGACATATCAAGTGATTCTTTTAACTCACTCCATAAAAACTCTTTTTTTTGTGCCTCAACACCTTTGGAGAACATCAATGTCGCTTTGATAATACGCTCTATGCGATGTACAGATTTTTGTATCTCTTCAACAATAGGAATATTTTCTGGAATTACTCTTTTTTTAAGTGTTGAGCTCATCAAAGAGATAGCTCCTATAGGATTACGAATCTCATGTGAGAGATGTGCTGCCATCTGTCCCATCGTAGCTAAGTTCTCTTTTCTCTTTTGTTCTGTAATGTCTGTCGCAGAGAGCATCACTTTGTCTTTATAACTGGAGCTTTTTATAAGGTAGGAGTGGTTGTTATGCTTTACCTCATAATCTTCTTCTTTATATTCCAAAAGCTTTAAAAGCTGCCATAGCTCTCTTGCGTGAGAATTTTGTAGAAATACCGTTGAATCCTCACTGTTAAGTATCCATATAGCATTTGGTAAAAACTCCACAACTTTCTCAACGGTATCTTGCAGATGTGCATACGAGGCTTTAAGCTCATTAAACTCGTTTTCTACTTTATAGGTCTGCTCGATTAAAAGATTAAGCTCTTCTGGAGTGATTGTTGCCATCTAGAGTGAAAACCCTACCAAAATTTTATAGAGTGAATGTGCATCATCGCTGCCTGCAAGCTCACGGATAGAATGCATTGCAAGTGTCGGCAGTCCCACATCAATGGTCTCAATACCGATGCGTGTTGCCGTGATTGGTCCGATTGTAGAGCCACATCCCATATCTGAGCGTGTTACAAACTTTTGTACATTCTGACCTAATTCCTCTGCAACTTTTAAAAACTTTGCCATTGTCTCACTGTTTGTTGCATAACGCTGATTTGCATTGATTTTAATAACTACACCTGCGTTCATATATGGAGCATGTTCTTTGTCATGTTTGCTTGGATAGTTTGGATGGATTGCGTGAGCATTGTCTGCACTGATCATCATCGAACTTCGGGTCAGTTCCACATACTCTTCATAATCATCAAAGAGACGTCGCAATGTGTTTTCAAGGAAGCTTCCCCCTGCTCCACTTGTCGTCTCACTGCCAACTTCTTCATGGTCACTTGCAATAAAAAGCATTGGCTTGCTCGCATCAACACTGCAAAGTGCCAACATCCCCACATAACAAGAGAGCAGATTATCAAGTCTTGCACTGCTGATAAAATCATCACGAAGTCCTACAAAAGAGGCTTTTTGCGTATCATAAAAACTAAGCTCATGTGCATAGATCTCTTTTACACTCTTTACACCTATCTTATCAAGCTGCCACAGTATAAAATCATTAAAATCGAAATCTTCATTTGTTGTCAAAATAGGGCATACATCAGTCTGTTTGTTTACAGTTCTTTCTTTGTTTGCCTTATCATCCAGATGAATTGCCAAAGAGGGAATCGTTGCTATCTTTTTTTCTATATTGATAAGACTGCTTTGCACACTGCCGTCTGCATCTAAGTAGCTAACTCTTCCCGCAATTGAAAGATCTCTGTCAAACCAAGGGTTTAAAAGCAGTCCCCCATAACTCTCAACACCAAACTTTACAACTCCATGCTCTTTGATTACAGGGTTTGGCTTGAGTTTTAGGTTTGGTGAATCTGTATGTGCACCAATCATCAAATAGTTTTTTTCTTCTTTTGGATAGGTAAAAGCAATGATACTGGAATCATTGCGTGTTACATAGTATTTCTCTCCAGCCGTAAGCTTCCATTTTTCATCCTCACGCAACTCTTTAAAGCCGGCATTACTAAACATTGCAGCCATATTTTGTGTTGCATGAAAAGGCGTAGGAGAAGCATCTAAAAATCCTAAAAGTCCTTCGTTAAAATCTTGCTTGTTCATTCTAAGCTCCTAAAATATCCACATATTCATTACCATCAAGTGCACTAATGAGACTCGGTCCCACGCGAATAGCTGAATCGATGACAACATTATGCAGTTTTGAAACAATGGTAACTTTAAGTGGTCTGTTACCTGGATGTTGGCGAATTATGCTGTAAAGATTTTCTAAGACATCAAAATCACTAGAGAGTCTCACGGCAAGATTGACCGGCTCAGGCGGAGCTTCCTGGATCTCTGTTTTTACCTTTTTTGTCTCTCTTTTTGCATCTTTGAGCGTCATGATTTTCGTTACATTCAAACGCGGACCAAAGTCTGTATGGGTAATGCGTGCTTTAAAAGCAACCGGCTCTTCAAGGTCCATCGCTTCGAGTTGCTCTAACTTGTCTGAAAAGAGCATAATATCAATATTTCCATGGAAGTCCATCAGATTCACTATACCAAACTGATTTCCTTTTTTGGATATCTTTCTCTGAATCTCTTCGACTTTACCGATAAATATCGCAAATGAACCATCTTTAATGCTCTCTAATTCGGATGAGAGTGTATAGTTTAACTCATCTAATATCTCACGGTACTCATCCATCGGGTGACCCGATACATAAAAACCAAGTGTGTCTTTTTCAAACTCTAAAATCTCTTTGAGTTCATACTCATCTGAGTTAGTGAGTTCTAGTTTTACCGTTGTGATCTCCGCATCATCACCAAAGAGAGAACCCATGGCATTTTTCTTTGCCTCGCTCGCTTTTTTCGCAGTCTCAATGATGAGTTCTATCTGATCTAAGAGTGCCTTACGTGAGTAGCCGTATCTATCAAATCCACCGGCTTTAATGATAGACTCTATAACACGCTTGTTTACTTTAGAAGGCTCGATTCTGTTTACAAAATCTTCCAAACTGACATAGTCACCATTCTCTTCACGTTCTTCGAGCATCGCTTCAACGGCAGCCTCACCGACTCCCTTGATAGCACCAAGTCCAAATAAAATGACCTCTTGTCCATCTTTGTTAATTGCAGAAAATTCTAATTGTGAATCACAGATATCTGGAGGGGAAAGCTCAATCCCCATACGTTTTACTTCATCGATGTATCGGACAACTTTGTCTGTATTGTCCTTATCAGATGTTAAAAGTGCCGCCATAAACTCATTTGAATAGTATGTTTTGAGCCATGCTGTCTGAAAGGTAACCATCGCATATGCTGCTGAGTGAGATTTGTTAAAACCATAACCCGCGAACTTCTCAATCAAATCAAAAAGCTTACTCGCTTTTTCATAATCATACCCCTGTTTTGCAGCACCCTCAGAGAACTCGGCATTGTAGACGGCCATATCTTTTTTCTTACCCATAGCACGACGGATAATGTCAGAATACCCAAGAGAAAAACCACCAATGGTCTGAACGATCTGCATAACCTGTTCTTGATAAACGATGACCCCGTAGGTATTTTTAAGGATCGGCTCCATAGAGTCAAAGGTATACTCTATCTTCTCACGACCATGCTTACGTTCAACGAAACTGTCAAGCATTCCTGACTCCATCGGTCCCGGACGATAAAGTGCCAATACCGCGATCAAATCCTCAAAGCTGTCAGGTTTCAAACGACGGTTTAGGTCTTGCATACCGGAAGATTCTATCTGGAACATCCCGACAGTATCACCGCTTCGGATAATCTCATACACTTTTGGATCATTCTCATCAATCGTATGCCAGTTAACATCTACATCATATCGACGTTTAATAAGTTTGACAGCATTTTGAATAACATCGAGTGTTTTGAGTCCCAAGAAGTCAAACTTGATCAGATCAACATCCTCTAAATAGTTCAGTGAATATTGTGTTACAAAAGTATCTTCCCCGCTTGGCTTATAGATCGGTGTCTTTTTCCAAAGCTCTTCATTACTTATAACAACACCTGCTGCATGCATTCCCGAGTTACGTTTTAGACCTTCGAGTTTTTTAGCAAACTCCCAAACACGCTTGGCTTGAGGGTCTGACTCTACCAGCTCTTGAAGCTTTGGCTCTTTTTGAAAAGCACCCTCAATAAACTCACCTTTTTTAGTCTTTCCATTAAGCGTGATTCCAAGCTCATCAGGGATGAGTTTTGCCATTTTGTCTGCTTGAGAGAGCGGCATATCAAGAACACGGGCGACATCGCGGATAACCCCTTTTGCAAGAAGCGAACCAAAAGTAATGATTTGTGCTACTTGATTACGTCCATACTTTTTTACAACATAGTCAATCACCTCGCCACGGCGTGCCTGCATAAAGTCCATATCGATATCGGGCATACTTACACGTTCAGGATTTAAAAAACGCTCAAAGAGCAGATCATACTTCATCGGGTCAATGTCTGTAATCTCTAAGGCATAGGCAACAAGACTTCCTGCTGCACTCCCTCGACCAGGTCCAACAGCGATTCCCATCTTTTTGGCCTCTTTAACAAAGTCCCAAACGATCATCATATAACCCGGAAATTTCATTGAGTTGATGATATCCATCTCAAAATCAAGCCGTTTTCTGTACTCTTCATGACGCTCTGGTGGTACGATTTTAAGACGCTCTTCAAGTCCCTCTTTACATTTGTAGACAAAGTACGCGGCATCATTTTTATCAGCCGCACTCATCCACTTTTTCTTCTCCTCTTCACTTGCATCATCAGGTAGTGGAGCATCATCTTCATTGTTAATATCAAGTCCCTCTGCCTTCGCATACTCTTGCGTGAATTTAAAGTGTGGCGGTGTAGGAGTCTTTACAATAGGGACAAAATCTTCACACTTATCTACAATCTCTTGCGTATGCAGTAGTGCTTCTGGGATATCGGCAAAAAGGCGTGCCATCTCATCAGGAGATTTGATGTAGAACTCATGGACTGAGTGACGCATTCTGTTTGGGTCATCATAGAGTTTATTCATCCCGATACACATAAATGCCTCATGATACTGTGCATCATCAGGATATGTATAGTGTGTATCATTTGTTGCTACGACTTTGATGCCCGTCTCACGTGATATCTTTAAGATCTGTTCATCAATGTAGAGCTGGTCTCCGATACCGTGACGCATAAGCTCAAGATAAAAATCATCTCCAAAGATATCCTGATACTCACGTGCAACTTCAAGTGCACCCTCATAGCCGAGTGCTCCATTTTTGACATTTCTCTCATTTTGCAAGTTAAGATGCCAGTTTACTTCGCCTTGCAGACAAGCAGATGTACAGATAAGCCCTTCACTATGCTCACGCAACTCTTTTTTATTGATACGAGGAAAGTAGTAAAATCCCTCTATAAAAGCTTTTGAAGAGAGATACATCAGGTTCTCATAACCCTTTTTATTTTTAGCGTACAAGCAGATATGAAAACGCTGTTTTGTAGACTTGTCACCCAGAGTCTCACCGTTATGGATGTAGCCTTCCATCCCGATAATGGGCTTAAGACCTGCATCTTTCATCTGCTTGTAAAAATCAATGGCACCAAACATATTTCCATGGTCTGTCATTGCTACAGAAGTCATACCAAGCTCTTTTACACGGCTTACCAGATTTGAGAGTTTGTTGGCACCGTCTAAGAGTGAATATTCTGTATGTAAATGTAAATGTGTAAAAGGAAGTTGTGCGCTCAATTTTTATCCTAAAAATCTTAAATTTTATAGACTTCTTGTATAATTTCTATATGTCTCAAGGAGCTAAGAAGTAGTAAGATTGTGCAAAACAAATTTTTCAGCCTAGCTATAGCTAAAGTGAAAATATTTTTTTGTGCAAGGTTGCTGCTTCTTAGCTCTCCCTATGGGCATATTATAGAGAGCTTTACTCTGCGTTAGATAACCCCAACCGTAGCTTTGGCTACGCTTGAGAACATCTGCCTTGATTAAAACTCTCTATAATCTATAATATGTTGAGACATATAGAAATTATACAAGAAGTCTATTGCTGATTATAGTAAATTTTGCTTAATGTGGAGTAAGAATTTTAAAGAAGTTCCCACACAGAATGTGGGAGGAAAAAAGAGAGTTATTTAAGAAGTTTTTTCCAAGCTTTTTCTATTCTTTTAACAAGTTTTGAAGTGATACCTTTTACCTCTTCGAGTATTGATGGATTTTGATGGATAACACCAACAACATCATCAACACTTCCAAAGTGTTCAACGATTTTTTTCACTTTTTTCTTACCTTATAGTAAGTGATGGGATGAAGCGTACATGAGGAAGCTCACGTGCAATCTCACGAAATGTCTCATATGCAGTTGCAGGAATGTTTCCGATGAAAACATCAATCTTCTTACGTTTAACCTCTTTGATAAAACGATCTTTATCATTTTTCCAGTGATATGTTACCGTCTCTATCTTGTTTGGCCACCCTTTAAAGTTAGAGTGGTCAAAAAAACGCAGTACATAATCTAAATATAAAAATCCTAATTTTGGCAGTTCTTTGTTGCTAAGTACATTTTATTTTTCCCTAAAATTCAGTAAAATAACTCTTATTATTTTACTTTTTCTAAATACTCACCATCAACCGTATTTACTTTGACAGTATCACCCTCTAAAACATGGTATGGTACTTGAATGACCGCACCACTCTCCAGTGTTGCCGGTTTTTTACTTCCGCTTGAAGTATCCCCTTTGAAGTTTGGTGGAGTTTCTGTGATAACAAACTCCATAATTTCTGGTGCTGCAACAGAGATAGCATCACCTTTATAGAAGATGATATCCACATTGATTCCATCTTTGAACCATTTTGCAGCATCATCACACTGCTCGTAAGAGAGACCAAGCTGATCATATGTTTCATTGTCCATAAACTGATACATCTCACCATCATCATAAAGATATTGCATCGTTTTGTACGTGATCTCAGGTACTTCAAATTTATCACCTGCGTGAACAGTCTTCTCAACAACTTTACCATTTAAAAAACTCTTGATTTTCATACGAACAAATGCAGCACCTTTACCTGGTTTTACATGTTGAAACTCTACAACTTTATAAGGAACTCCGTTTACTATTAAACGAACGTTCTTTTTGATATCGCCCATACCGATAGTTGCCATTTATACACCTTTAAAAAATATTTTAATAGATTTTACAATAAAAGTGCTTAGAATGTTATAATTGCACCATTATTTAAAAAATAGGAATTTATTTTTATGAAATTTATTTTAGAAGCTACGAGTGGCAAAGCACGTGCCGCTACGATTGAGACTGCACATTCAACTATCAAGACCCCTGTATTTATGCCTGTTGGTACTGTTGGGAGTGTAAAATCACTTGATGTCCATGATGTTTTGGATATGCTCGGTGCTGAAATCATTTTGGCAAATACCTACCATATGTATCTGCGTCCCGGAGACAAAACGGTGGCAAAAATGGGAAAACTACACGGTTTTACAAAGTACCCAAAAAGCTTTTTAACAGACAGCGGTGGTTTTCAGGCATTTTCTCTTTCTGATATGAGTAAGCCAAAAACAGACGGTATTGAATTTCGTAGCCATATAGATGGAAGCAAGCACTTCTTTACTCCAAAAAAAGTTATCGACATCCAGCATAATCTTGGTTCTGATATTATGATGATTTTAGATGACCTTGTAGCACTTCCTGCTACTCAGGAGCGCATCAAGCTCTCTATCGAACGGACAACTGCATGGGCAAAAGAGTCTATAGAGTACTTTCGTGCAAAACAAAAAGAGGGTATCGGTGTTGATCAAAATATCTTTGCTATCATCCAAGGTGGAACGGACAAAGCATTCCGTACAAAAAGTGCAACAGAACTCTGTGCACTTGATTATGACGGTTTTGCCATTGGAGGTCTCTCTGTAGGTGAGCTTAATAATGAGATGTATGACACAGTAGAACACACAACTCAGTATATGCCAGAAGATAAGCCACGCTATCTTATGGGTGTTGGGACACCAGAGGATTTGATAGAGAACATCGAACGCGGTATCGATATGTTTGACTGTGTTATGCCAACAAGAAATGCAAGAAACGGCACACTCTTTACCTCTTTTGGAAAGCTCAATATCAAAGGTGCAAAGTATAAAGAAGATGAAGCTCCTATTGATCCTGAGTGTGAATGTATCACTTGTAAGACCTACTCACGCGCTTATATTAACCATCTCTTTCGCTCACGTGAGATAACATACTTCAGACTTGCTACAATTCACAATCTCCACTACTACTTGAACTTGATGCGTGAGGTACGTGAGGCTATTTTAGAAGATAGATTTTCAGAGTATAAAAAAGAGTTTTATGCCAAGAGAAGTTAGATACTTTTAACTTCTCCAACTAACTCTTCTCCGTTGTAAAGTGACTGCTGGTTTTTCACTTTGTACTTTTTACTGATATCAAATAGGACTAAATCAGCACGCTCTCCTACTTCTATTTTTCCAGCTTGAAGAGCTATATTTTTGGCTGGATTTTCAACTGTCAGTTTTAGAAGCTCACGCATTGAAAGCAACCCGCTTTTTACTAACTTCGTATAGTAAAGTGGCAGTGCATCACTCAGTGCTTCACATCCATATGCAGCATCATAAAATGCTACTTCCTTGTTTACCGGAGAATTTGGCTGGTGAAGAGTTGTCAATGTATCAATAAGTCCGTTTTTAAGTGCCTCACACAGAGCCGTCATATCATTTTTTGATGCAAGAGGTGGATTAAGCTTTGCTGTAGTATTAAAGCCTTCACATGCTTCATCAGAGTGCACTAGATGATGCAGTGAGACTTCACAGGCAACATCCACACCTTCCTCCTTTGCCTTGGCAATCAACTCAACTGAACGAGGAGATGCGATCGATTTAAAAAGGATTTTAATGTCAAAATATCTTGCAATCTCTATCATACGTGAGACATGCAATACTTCAGAGAGCTCTGGAATACCTGCAAGTCCAAGACGGGAGCTTACATCACCATCAAGCATCACACCCGCATTAATGAGTGAGTTGTCTTCTGCTTTACAAAAAAGTGTCACACCATACATCTGCACATACTCAGCAATTTTAATGGCAATGTTATTTTTTGCAATAGTACTCATATAAGGAGCGATGACTCCTTTTTTCAAAAGAATCGCGATATTTGAGAGTGTCATATCTTCTTTTAAGGCATTGAGCATCAAATCCACTTGAACATCATCGATTGTCTTGATGGAATTTTGCGCAAACTCTAAAACCACTTCATCATCTATGGCAGGCGTGCTGTCAGCATTAAGGACAATATGCCCTACTCCACCTTGTTTGGCTTCCTGTGCTACTGCTGTAATACTTTTTGAGTTAAGCTGTGAATCTTTTAGGCGAACATTGAGATCTATCAGAGATGGAAGCAGATAGGCACCTTGTGCATCTACTGTTTCACTGTCACTGAGTCCCTTACCTATCTCTACAATAAGATCATTTTCAATCCGTACATCAACTTCTCTCTCACCATCTACATCACAAACTATCGCATTTTTTATCAACATTGCAGTACACCTTCGATATAATTACAGCATTATAAATGATTAAGGCTTAAAACTCATGAAAATTCTTGTATCCGCACTTGAACACTCAGCAAATGTTCATCTCAAATCTTTAAAAAATGAGTTGCGTGAGGATACAGAACTCATGGGTATATTTGACAGTGATCTTGGCAAGCCTATCGTAGATTTAAGAAGTTTGGCCATTATGGGCATCGTTGATGCACTCAAAAAACTGCGCTTCTTTTTCAAGCTTGCAGATGAAATGGTAGAGCTCTCTCGTGAAGCTGACAAAGTCCTGCTTATTGACTCATCAGGATTTAATCTCCCCCTTGCAAAAAAGATAAAAAAGAGATATCCGGACAAAGAGATTATCTACTACATTTTGCCTCAGGCCTGGGCATGGAAGAAAAAACGCATCCCTGTCTTAACACATACCATAGACCACCTCTGCTCTATTTTACCGTTTGAGCCTTCTTACTATCCAAAAGATGCACCGATTGAGTATGTAGGGCATCCTCTGCTTGACCAGATTAAAGAGTTTAAAGAGGAAAATGTAAAAGAAATAGAACATATTACCTTTATGCCAGGAAGCCGTAAGGGTGAGATTAAACGATTGATGCCGATATTTCAAGAGTTACGTAAAGAGCTGCGTGAGATAAAAAAAGCTACAGTTATCATTCCTGAATATTTTTCAGATGAAGATATTAAAGAGCTTTATGGAGATCTCTCAAACTTTGAAGTACGTCATGGCGCACACCAAACCCTGCGTGAGGCTGATTTTGCATTTATCTGCAGTGGTACTGCAACGCTTGAAGCTGCTCTTATCGGTACACCTTTTATCTTGGCTTATAAAGCAAAACCTTTGGATTATTTCATCGGGAGTCGTGTTGTAAAGCTCTCTCACGTAGGACTTGCAAATATTATGTTTGAGAAGTTTAAAGGGGTGGAGATTCATCCGGAGTTTTTACAAGATGCGGTAACTGTAGAGAATCTTCTAAAAAGTTATAAAGAGTATGACACTACACACTTTTTACAAAACTCTAAAGCTCTGCGTAAGTATTTGCAACATGGCAGTTCAAAAAGAGTTGTTCAAGTTATCGAAGAAGCTTAGTCCTCTTTTGGTTTACGAGCTTTAATACTAATCTTTTTACCTATAACTTTAGGTGCTTTTTTCTTTTTTGCCCATTTGTCATCTTTTTTATCATCACTTTGAAACTCACGCTTTGGTTTTTCAAACTGTGGCTTGTCAAATTTTGGTTTTTCCTGCGTAGACTTTTCATAACGTTTCTTCGCAACTTCTTTGATCTCATCTTTTGAGAGTTTTTTTCTTACGGGCTTATCTGATGATAAAGAAGTTTTTTGAGGATATTCAAATCCTGTAACCTGTTCTTGTTTAATTGCACGTCCAAGCAGTCTCTCTATATTATGCAGTGCTTTTTGTTCACGCTCATCTAAGAGCATTACAGCTCTCTTTATAGCTTTTGAAACTCTTGCCATATAAACAATCGCTTCTATCGGCATATCATAACTGATTAAAAAGTCACATTTGAGATCTTTGTTTTTTACGAGTCCTCTGTCTTCGATCACTCTGATATTTTGATTTTGTAACTTTGCTTTTAAAGCTTCAGGCTTAGCTGAGCAGACAACTAAAATATCTTCATTACTATTTTCTTCTATGATCTTATTTAAAAGATCTTCTTTTTTATCTTGTGGACATTGATAAATACGATGGTTATTTGGTTTGATTGAAATTGTAGCAGCAGGCATTTAGCTTCCTATATGGGTATATTTTGAAATTATACCCATATATGCCATAAATTATTCAGTAAGCTCTTTTAAAATTGACTCAAAATCACTCTGTGCTTTTAAAAGCTCTTTTTTCGCAGCTTTGTCTTCTACTCTTGCAGAGCTCATCCAGTTGTAAACCGATGGAAAACCTACTACGATTTTATCTTCATCTTTTTTCTTATAGACCATTGTTGTACATGGTGCAAATGCCGAAGCTTCCGGACGTGATTTTGCTACTGTGTAGATAACTTTTAATTTACAGATAGAGTATGTATCGTAAAAATCATACACTTCTTCAATCTTATCATCCAAGAATGTCAAATCCTGTGTTGCTGCCGTCACAAAACCATACGGTTTGAAAGACTCTTCAAGACTCATCTCAAACTCATCTTTTGCATCTTCCCAATCTTCCCCATCAAGGTCTAGTTCATATGTTGTCACTAAATCATGTGCTGTTTTGAGTGAATCTTCACTCTCTTTCATTATAGCACCCGGCAGTGCGATTTTAAGTGCTTTGATAAGATCATTATCAATAGCATCAAGGATTTTAGAGTCAATTCCTAAGATTTTTCTCTGCGCATCCGCTGTTAAAATAGAGACATAGAGAATATTGTCGCCCTTTTTTTGGTAAATTCCTACACCCATTGGTGTAAGTGCTCCGGCTTGTGGATACTTCACAAGCAGATCAGCTGCTAGTTTAGTGTGATGCACTGTCATCAATGTAAAGATCGTAAAGTCAGTTTGTTTAAACTGAATCTTAAATGGTCCGTTCATCTTACTGATAAGATCAATCCCAAAACCATTCTTCTCTAAAGTTTTGGCAATCGTATCAGATGTAATTTTTCCTTTAGCATTATCAACACTAAAAATATTCAAATCACCCTTTGCGTGGAGTGAAACAGCACAAAGGAGTGCAACTGCAAATAGTAATATCTTTTTCATATCTGTTATCCTTATGGTTTAATATAAATCCAACCTGCTTTTACACTCTCTAAAAGTTCAACTACACCAGCTGTCACAATTACAGAGCCCTCTATCAGGTCTTCTTCTTTTACTTTGAGTGTTCGCATCGTATTACCACAGGCAACGAACTCTACATCGTACTGCATTAAAGCATCTACACGTATAGCAGTTGTCCGGTTACGTTTGTACAGCAGTGCAAGACCTTTGGAATAAGCAACGATTTTCATCTCTACTTTTTCCGGTCCGTAAAACTTCAGTACATTGTTTGCGACACTCAGTATATGATCAAGAGCATGCGGAGAATCTTCTGTGACAGAAAAGACAATTTGTCTTGGATTGTCAATCGAAGGCTTTGGGTCTGCATACTCTGTATCTGCAAATAAGAGAATACAAAAGCTAAGTAAAATGAGTGTAAATTTTTTCATCAAATGTGCCTTTATTTTATATTTTTTGTCAAATCTTTAAAATCTTGAATGTTCCAAGAACCCGGAATCTTCTTAATGATTTGTTGATCCGAATCTACAAAGAAAAATGTTGGTGTAAAGTAAACATGAATACCCAGTGGCAGCTCATCAAAATCAAGATTGAGCTTTACAGGAATAAAACGTTTCTCTAACCATGTAGACATCTCTTTGTTATCAAAAACTTCTCTTTGCATATCCTTACAATAATGACAATCACTTCGTACCACATCAATCATAATGAGTTTAGCATTTTTTTTCTGTAGTTTCAGAGCCTCTTCGTATGTATGAAACTCCAATGCAAACAGTGATATAAATCCGCTTATTAAAATTAAAAATATTTTATTCACTTTCCCACTCCAATGTTCTATAAACTGTCTCTACATTCTGTCTGTGAATAGAGTCATAAAAAGGAACCCCTTTATACTCCGGCATAACAACTGCATTAACAACATCACCGATATCCTCACCGTCATCGAGCAGTTTTTTTACCTGCTTGCGCAACGTAACAAGATAATTATAAGTAAAATCAATGGCCTTTTTGTTTACCATTTCACCATGCCCACCAATCACATAAACAACATCCAAAGAGCGTAGCTCTTTCAAAGCTTTTATCCAGCCGTTAATGTCCCCGTCACGCAGAGATGGCAACCTCTCATTAAAAACTAAATCACCTGCAAAAATAACTTTTTTACTTGGAATGTAAACGTAAAGATCATTCTCTGTATGAGCTTTATTATTTACACTTTTTATAAAAACTTTTTCTCCATCAATCTTTAGAACTTTTTCATTATCTACAAATAGACCTGGATATTCTTGTGTAGTACCTTGAAATGCTTCTGCAGAGATTCTTCTTTGCATTCTTGTTTGTTCTTCTTTTGCTAACTCTTTAAAACTGCTTGGTCCTATAATAGTAACATTTTGTTTCTTGTAAAAACTGTTACCAAGCCAATGATCATCATGAATATGTGTATTTATAACGTAAGAGATAGGAAGATTTTTTATTTTTTGCATTTTTTTATATGCTTGCTCGGCATATTGGTATGTGGGACCACTATCTATCACAAGATAGCTGCTCCCCATAGTAACAAAACATGAATTAACCATGTTTCCATTGTTATGCTTATCCATCACTTCTGGTAGCCCGAAGAAGCAGAACACATCACTGCTAACCTCTTTGGGCTGAAGTTTGTAATCAAAGGAGAGAAGAGAATTTACAAGTACAATACTTAACAAAAATGACTTCAAAGCATAACTCCTTTTTTATCACACTATTTTAGAATTTAAACTGGTACTGAGCGATAAATGCATCGTCTCTATAACCACTTAAACCACTCCATTTACTTGTAGCATCCTCAGTTGCACCTGAACCACTTGCTAGGATATAGTTAAATACAACTTTATGTTGATTTCTTGCACGTTTTGCTTTACGAGAGAAATCAGAGTATGGTTGTGATAGGAAAAGGTTGAAACCTAAATACGTATTTCCTAATTTAGTAGTATTTGCTGTTGCACCTTTTTGTGCAGAACCTTGAAGATGTTTTGCAACCAACTCTAGTTTTGGTGTTACGAAATATCCTGCAGTTGCAGTATACACTGTTTCATCATAATCTTTTGTACCTAAAATATTTTTAGCATCAAAAAATTCAGCTTTTAAACTTAACTTACCAAGATTTGAATCAATACCAACATTGATATTTGAATAATCTTCCCCATTTGTAGTTAATGCATCATTACCATCTGCATTTTCACTTACTGCATATGAAGCTTCCATATGAAACTTTTCTGTCCAGTCAAACATACCACGGACTGCATAAGAGTTTCCACCAAACTCTGTACTGTTCACGGCAGAACTTCTGTTTGCTTGGTTAGCTATCATAATATCATAACCAAAACCTTTCCATGGACGCTCATGCCCCATTTCAAAACCATCTACCTTATTCCCTGCATAACCAATACCACGACCAGAGATCATCAAACCAGTATTTCTCTCTAATGCTAAAGATTTATCAAAACCACGCTCAGCAATATCGAGGTTCCATCCTGGCATTGTAAAACTCATACCATTTGGCATTTTAATAAGACCGGCTTTAATAACAAAAGCAGGATCAGCTACATAAGAGATAAATGCATCTTTAATCATTTTAGGCATTGCTGCACCATCTGTTGCATCACCACCATTAGCACTACTATGATCTTGATTAAAATCTAAAAAGACTTTACCACGAACTTTACCGGCTACATATTTCCAACCAAGGCGAATACGCTGTGCACGAAATGCAATATCAGAGCTTGCTTTATCTACAGAACCAGCTTCTTTGATTTGCATACCTTTTCCACCAACAGCCTCAAGCTGAGCAAAACCAAAGAAAGTCAGTTTTGTATCAACATCACCTACTTTTTTCTTCATTGTATAACCAGCTTCTGCTGAAGTCGCCATTAAAAGTACTGCTGCAGCACCTGCAGCTAATTTAACCATATTCTTTTTCATTATAAACCCTTATTTTTAAATAAAGAATATGTTATAATTAAACCGCTTGTTTATGTATAACATATTCAACAAAAGATGGCAGCCCCAACTGCCATCTCCCAATCCTTAACAGCCCATAGAGCCTTTTGTAGGACAACCACAACTGTAATCAAGCAGAGTAACATTACCTTTATTACTCACATCAACCACTTTTTCTCTTTTGATATAGTCACGAACTACATCGTATACAGGACGGATCTTATCTTTTTGCAGATTCTCACCTGCTTTTTGTAAGTTTCCACCCCATGATGAGACAACATATGTTTTATTTAAGTCTATCGGCTTACCTCCAATTTTAAGATTTGATATACGTTCACCGGCTTTGTTCGATACAGCGATACTGTATGTTACACCACCCAAGCGACTCATATCCCCACCTTGTTGGTAGAGCGGATTTTCATTAAATACATTATCTGCGATATCTTCAAGCAGTTGTGCTATTTTTTCACCTTTTAACTCAAATGTATAAACATTCGGGTATGTGATGCCACACATCTCATAAACATTATCCATCAGTATGTCATCACCTGCAAGAACTGTTGTTCCCCATCTGTACCCTGGAGTAAAAGAGACATCACACTGCATCTCATCCATAATCGCATCATTGATGAGTTGGTCAAATGTTGAAAAGAATGTATCACGTTTGTAAAGCATACCTTTTGTCTGACCAAGTACTTCATTGAACTCTTTTGCAAATGGAGCATACAGTTCATGAACAAGTTTCTCGCCTTCAGGATCAGCCGGAATAAGATTTGAAGCGATTGGAATGAGTTTATACTCATACCCTTTTACTTTTCCATCTTTTGCATCAACATCCAAACGTCCGATGTACTTACCATGACTACCAGCAATAACGATTACCGTATCATTGATAGTTATTGGTTGTGGTGAAGGGTCATGTGTATGTCCACTCAAGATAAAGTCAATACCATTTACCTGACGAGCAACCTCTTGGTCAACACTGAATCCATCATGTGAAAGAACAACAACACAGTCCACTTTTTTCTCATTTCTAAGTTCATCAACATACTCTTGAAGCGTTTCAAGTCTTAGACCAAAACTCCAACCCTCTGTAAACTCTTTCGGGTTTGCTGTTGAAGTAAATGGGAATGACTGACCGATGATACCAATCTTGGCACCACCTCTCTCTTCGATAGTATATGGCTCAAAAATAAGCTCTTCATACTCATCTGCAAATGGATCATCACCCACAATATTTTGAGAGATAAACTTCGCATCTAACATATCAATGAGCTCTTTAACTCTCTCTTTACCGTAAGTAAACTCCCAGTGACCTACCATTACATCAATACCAAGATAGTTCTGTGCTTTTACAATCGCTTCACCACCGGTTTTTAGTGCTACACCAGTTCCCTGCCATGTATCACCAGAATCTAAGAAAAGTACATTCTCAGCTCCACGCTCTTTAATAATATGGTTCGTCAAAGTTTTCATATGAGCGATACCACCCATTTTTCCAAACTTTTTCGCAAGCTCTTCAAAATTGATGTATGTATCAAAATATGCATCAAGTGAACTAGGCTCTAGTCCATAATGCTTTGCAAATGCTTCACCACATAAAAATCCCGGTGTTCCAACCAGATTTGGAGCAGAGATCAGTGTTGATGGCTCTCTCCAGTAAAGTGGCTTGATATGTGCATGCAAGTCACACATATGAAGCAGTGTAAAATTCCCTTTTGCTTTAAAATCATATATATCTTTTAAAGATATCTGTGCAGGAGATTTCACTCCGGTATTACAGCCACCGGCTGCCATACCGAGACCAAAAATCGCTGCAATATGCATAAAGTCTCTTCTTGAAATTTCCATTATAGACCTTTTATCTTTTTAAACCAGGAATAGCAATCTCACTACCCTTAGCCTTATCAGTAAGATAAATTTCAAGTGCTACCATCTCTTTTGAACCTAAAGGAATCACTTTAAGAAGTGCATTTTTCATACATCCTTGAAAACGGCGTTGAAAAGTTCTCAGTGATGACTTTGTCATTCTGTATGCAGGCCACGTTGCAGCAGCTTTTACACCTTTTGAGCTCAAATCTGGAAGAGGTTGTGTTCTTAAAACTCTTCCGATTACATCAGGAGAGTGACAAGAGTTACATGAAAGACCACGTCCACCACGTTTTGTCATAAATGTTTTCTCACCAAGAGCATACATCTCTTTCATTTGAGGGTTTGCATTTACATCAATGTTGATTGGCTCATCATTTGCAATAGATTTCACATATGCGACCATTGCGAACATATTTCCACTTTTAAGTTTGAGTGGTTTATGCCCACCGTCTGCCATCATTGCTTGTAGCACTTGATCAAGTCCTACAACCATATCAAACTTTTTAATATAACGCGGGAAACCTGCGATATATGAAGGAAGTTCATCTTCACTTACACCAAGATATTTTGCAAGACCTTCGTCTCCACCCATATAACTTAGTAACTCTTCACCATCTGCAATCATAATATCTGCTGGATTGTTTTCTGACATTTCAGCATACATTGCACGGTCTGCATCGCTCATTGCAAATTGTTCACCACCAAATGATAATGAAGCAAGCATTGCAACTGATAGAGCTATTTTAATACCTGTTTTCATCTGATTATCCTTTTGGTTTAATCTTTTTACTTTTCTCGTGTACTTCACCAGTGTTGTCTGTATATGTAACTGTAAGTTTCCCTTTACCATTTACTTTCATATAGATAGTAAATACCGGATTTACAGATAATGATTCCCAAACTGTCATCGTCGTGATATCTTTACCGTTATAGTTAAACTTCACACTGTTGATGTATTTTGCAGGGATGATTTTTTTCGTTTTCTTATCTTTCCCCATACCTGTATCCATTGGGTGCATTACCATGAAACTTACTTTTACAATTTCACCGTCTTTATATCTTTTTGGTTTGATCTTAATCAGTGATTTTCTTTCTTCTGCCATTTTCATATCCTCTTTATTTATTTTTTATCTTGTTTCTCTGATTGAAATATCAACCACATCCACCAATAGTTACTTTTACACTTTGAGAAGCGATTAAAAACTCACCATTGCTAAGTTCTACAAGACCAACAACCTCTTGCGTTCCACCAAGTTTGATACGCGTTGAGAAGTAAGCTTTTCCATTTGCAGGTGTAAGATTCACATCAATACAACGTGCATTTGAATTTTTTGTAGAGAGTACGTGGATTGCTTTTACATAGTCTGAATCTGTCATAGGAGAATCAACTTCAACAGTTACAGGAACAACTGCACCATTCTCAGCGATTTCTGGAACTTTAAGTTTTACTTTGCTTGATTTAACAGGAGCTTTCCCACCTGTAATAGCATCAACAGCTACTTTATAGTCCATCTTGTTTGGACTTACCGGTTTTGGCGCATCTGCTGCGAAACTCATAACAGGGATAACTGCACCTACAGCTGCCACTGAACCTATTTTTTTAAAAAAATCTCTTCTTTGCATTGTTTACTTTCCTTTAGTCTTATTTTGGAGCTACGACAAATGACGTAATGTCACATATCTCTCTTGGAGTAAATAGCTTCGTTGTTAAATTGATAGTCATATGTGTATCTGGATTGTCAATACGAGCATCGGCAATTTTTTGGAAAACAAACTGATAATCTCTTGCACCACTGTCGATGAAGTTCTCTTTATAGTCTGTTAAATCAGGACCGATATTACCAGCACCACGTGCGCCTTCAATATTATGACAAGCTACACAGTTTCCATACTGTTTTGGTGGGATTTTATCGCCAGGCATATATGTTTTACCCGGTTTCATTTGTTTACGAGATAAACCTTTTGGAGGGTTTTTCTTCGCTTTTTTCCCATTTAGATTATTAAAGATATACTCACCTCTAGCAATCGCAGCCGGATCACTTGTTATACAACCTGCTGGCATTGTAAATACCTTTGGTGGTGCCAACAGATCTTTTTCTATCATCTTACTTGCATCTGGATGCTCTATAACTTTGCTGTAATCTGTAGCAAATAGTGAAGCTCCTACAAGCAATGACATCATTACTGTTTTGTTCATTCTTGTTCCTCCTATATATTTTCAGGAACAAGTTTAACTACTGAATGTAAAATGAATGTAAAATCAGATTTTTTTATAGTTATTTATTTGAAGTATGTGGAAAGATATAGAGAAACAGGCTTCCCTGCTTTAAGTTTGACTCGATTTTAAGTTCAATATTCTCACTGTTAATGATGGATTTTACAATATTTAGCCCTATTCCAAAACCACCTTTTGATGTATCTTCACGATAATAGCGAGAAAATATCTTCTCAACTTTCTCAATTCCTACACCATAATCTTTAAAAGAGAGATGACATCTCTCATCTTTCATATAGAGTGCTATATCAATTTCTGAGTTTTCATACGAATACTTAATCGCATTGGAGATATTATTATCAATAAGACGCTGCAGTTGTTTTTCATTCATATGTACACTGCCACAATTGGAGATATCTGCATTTATCTTAATGTTTTTCATTGCCGCAACTTCAGAAAAGTACTCTACCCTCTCATTTAAGAACTTAGCAATATCAACATCTTTTTTTTCATGTTCAAGTCTCTCATGCTTGATGAGATAGTCCATATCATTATAGATATTTGAGAGTACTTTTGCAGCTGCCTTCATTCTCTGCATATATTTATTTGGTTCATTTTTACGATTATAGAGATCTATGTTAACGTTGATAATAGAGAGTGGTGTATTAATCTCATGCATCGAGTCTTTTATGAAATTATCAAGCTGCTTGTTCATTTTTTGAAATGGTTTGGCAAAGGTCTTAAGAAAGTAAACACTCAAGATAAATACCAAAATAACTATGCTAAATAAAATAAGAAGTACTTTTTCATAAACAGAAGCATACGAAATCGTATTATGTACGACAAGATAACTTGCACCGAAATATCTCTCTTTTGGAAGCTTTACAACCAAATAGGCATCGTTACCATCCAAATAGTAACCATTTTTAAAATACTTTACAGGATGTTCTATCAAAGTAAAAATTGCCTGAAATTTCTCATCATAAAGACCTGATTCAAAAGTCTTAAATCGGGGATACTCAAAAAATTCGTCATTTTGGTCATACGCTTGCATCGCTTTAATAAGCAGCAGAGACTTCTCTTTTAAAAGCAGTTCATTTTGAATGGCATGAATATTTTTCATATAGACCATATAGTAAAAAAGCGGCGTGAGCAGTATTATACTAATAAGTGCCGAATAGATAAGTGCATATTTTGTAGAGTACTGATTATCTTTCAATAATGTATCCTAAGCCACGTCTATTTTGTATGATATCATCCGGCAGTTTCTTTTTGAGATTGTTGAGCTGTACACGAATGGTTGCCGGTTCAACATACTCTCCCCACACCTCATCTTGAAACATCTGTGTTGATACTATGGAGTTTTTATTTTTGATGAGTACTTCTAGCAGCTCTTTTTCTGTCTTTCGAAGCACTATCTCTTCACCATCCTGCGTGAGCTTGCTCTTTTTAAGGTCATACACTACACCAGAGCCAAGTTCTACTATCGAGCCATCATTTTGTAAATGCGATGCCAAAGCCTGATCTATTCGAAGTTCTAACTCTTCAAGATCAAAAGGTTTTCTGATATAGTCACAACAGCCACGCTTGTAGCCCTCTTTAAGATCTTCCATCTCTGTCATCGATGTTAAAAAGATTGCAGGAATTTTTATGCCGTCTTCTCTAAGCTTGCGTAAAAACTCAAAACCGTTCATCGAAGGTACATTGACATCTAGAAGTAAAATATCATAGCTTTTATCATATACGGCATCATACGCTTCTGCTCCGTCCATATAGCCATCGACTTCATATCCGATATCATTCAAAAACTCTTCGATGCTGATTCGCAGTGAATATTCATCTTCTAAGAGCAGTACTTTCATTTTATCTTCCCATCTATTTTTTTTACTATTTTACGATTAAGCATCATCTGTATCAGCTCATCTTTGGAGTATTTGTCAAATTTTTCATAGGCCTCATCAAAAAAGACCTCTCTGTCCTCTTTA
The DNA here is from genome assembly GCF_039667035.1 of Sulfurimonas sp. NWX79. Lineage (NCBI taxonomy): Bacteria > Pseudomonadati > Campylobacterota > Epsilonproteobacteria > Campylobacterales > Sulfurimonadaceae > Sulfurimonas > Sulfurimonas sp. NWX79. The sequence continues at coordinate 163,305 of NZ_JALCZL010000001.1, read as the reverse complement.
TCTATAACATCCTGCAGATAGACAAGAGAAGATGCCGAATAGTTCTCATAGACATTGTTCTCATACCTCTGCTGTTTTACTATATCATACAAAGAGCTTCTTGTAATATTGATTAAAAAGGAGATATCATCTTCGGGATTTCTAAAGTAGTTAAGATAACGCTCTGGTAGAACAAACACAAAACCGCCAATGATCTTTCCATCACCATCACGCATATTTTCATAAAAGATATACTTCCCATCCTTATAAACAACACCACTGAGCTTTAACTCTTTAAAGTCAATCGTGTGTAGTGTTTGCAGATGCGCATAGTTATAGTTTCTGTTTGCCAGTATATACTTGTCAATACTAAGGTTTTGCATCATAAGCACTGCTGTATCTGTATGCTTTACATCTAGCAGTACATACAGGTCCACCCCGATAGAACTAAAAAAATCGGTGATGGACTTAAAAAAGGAGATAGACTCTATAAAACCCAAAAAATTTCCCTCTTTATAAACAGGAACTGTTGCTTTAATGCCAAGTCTGCGCCCCACTTCTATAGAAGTACGTGGTGCTTTATGGGTATCAAAGTACTTTAGGTCTGTTCTATAATCTCCAATTGGCATACCTGCATAGATATCATCCCAGCTTCTTGCAAAGATATTGAGCTCTTTTGTGATAACCTGCGTACGGATTCTAGAGCCTGTATTTTGTTGGATACTTTTGGCAATATCAGAGATGATTTTATAGCCTAAATCTTCATCATCATTTTCCAGTGCATCAATTAAGCCTTTGTTTTTTGAGAGCATCAAAGCAATACGCAGATCTTCCATCTTGTGTGTTTTTAACTGACTCTCCAAAGTCAAACGCATCTGATCCATAATATGGTATATCTTCTGTTCTTTGACCTCATTTTTATAGTAATAGGTTGAGAGTAAAATAATGACAATTAAAACAGAGAAGATAAGCACTATTTTCTTTAACAAACTTTTTACTACCTCATTAAAGAGAATTTAGATGTTTTAAAAAAACATCCGGTTCGACAAAACCAATAAGCGTTTTTGCCTTGATAACTTTTCCGTCTTTATCAAAAAAGATAAGAGCAGGTGGTCCAAAAACACCATATGCTTTTGAGAGCGCCTTCTCTTTTTCACCATTCTGTGTTACATCAGCACGAATCAGTACAAACTCACGCAACTTCTCCTCTACACGAGAATCTGCAAAAGTCACCTCTTCAAGTTCCTTACATGCACTGCACCAATCAGCTGCAAAATCCAGAAGTATCTTTTTACCTCTATTCTTCTCTAAAAGTCTATTGAGCTCATCCAAAGAAGTTACCCTTGTAAACTTGAGCGCTTCTTTTCTCTCTACTGTAGAGCTCATTGCAACACTTTTTACTTTTAAAAATCCAAGCGGTTGTGTCATACTTGGTGCACCTGCAAGTACTCCGATAAAGAGTGCAAGTGAATAAAGAAACATCAATAGTGCAACAGTGCGTTTAAAAATATGCCCCTCTTTATCAAATACACCAAGATAGAGTGCAAAACCAAGACCAAGCATTGCATAAAGCAATGTTGTTATATCTGATGATACAACTTTTTCAAGCATCCATACTGCAACACCGAGCATAAGCACACCAAAGATAGCGTTGATCATTGTCATCCATGCGCCCGGTTTTGGCATAAATTTACCGGCACTCACCCCAACTAAAATAAGTGGTATACCCATACCAAGACTCATTGCAAAAAGAGCTGCTCCACCCAAGAGTGCATCACCTGTTTGACCAATATAGACTAAAGCACCTGCAAGTGGCGCTGCTACACAAGGCCCAACAATCAGAGCTGAGAAAAAGCCCATAATCGCAACACCAATAAATCCACTGCGATTTGAGTTTTGAGAAACACGCGATACAAGTACATCTGGAAGTTTTAGTTCATAAAAACCGAACATAGAAAAAGCAAGTGCAACAAAAACAGCTGCAAAACTGTACACAACCCATGGTGTTTGTAATGCAGCTTGAAGATTTGAGCCAAAAAGCCCAGCAAAAACTCCCGCTATTGTATATGCTACTGCCATTGCAAGTACGTAAACAAGTGAAAGTCCAAACGCTTTTTTCGTTGTCAATCCCTCACCTTGAGAGATAATAACACCGGAGATGATAGGAATCATAGGAAAAACACACGGTGTCAATGAAAGAAGCAGTCCAAAAATAAAAAATGTTGCAAGCACAACTAAAAAACCACTAGATTTGATCGTATCTGCTATGAGGTCTGTTTCTGATTTATTTTGTAGACCCTGTTCACTCTCATTCTTTTGTGTTCCTGCAGGAGCCACAACTCCCTTATTTGACAACTTTGCACTGTCAACTTGAAGTGTAAAAACCTTTTCACTGGGCTCATAACACAGACCCTGTTCTGAACATCCCTGATACTCGACTTTAACTTTAACATCCTGCATACCTGCAAGAGCTTTCTCTTTTTGAAGTGTGAGTACAAATTCAGGTGATTTCAGATAAACAGCATCACCCATATGTTCAACCGATTCCGGTGCAACTATCTTTTTAATCGAGATACCATTAGCTTCTAAAAGAGATACATTAAGTTTATCTTTGTAAAGATATATCTCCGGTGCTATCTCTATGCCAACGAGTATTTGCGACTTTTCATCCACTTTGGCATAGGGTTTAAATGCTTCATTTGGCATGAGAAAATCTGCTGCGTGAAGCGTGAAAAGAGTTGCTAACAACAATGTCAACACTTTTGTAAATATCTTCATAGAATGACCTTTAGTAATTTTAAGTAAGAACTATACAATCTTTTTGTGTATATTTTGTGTAACTTGTATTATAATGTCAAAAAATAAAATAAGAGTAAATTATGAATATAGATTTAGATACTGAGATATGCGTGTGTAATTCACTCACTATTAAAGATATAGCAGAGTGTATCAAACAAAATAATCTTTCAACGCTCCAGGAGGTCTTGGATAATACAGAGATGCCAATCGGTGACAAGTGTGAAGCGTGTCATGACGAAGGATATCATAATGACGGGCTCAATATTCCAATGGTTCTTGCTATGGTCAAGAGTGGACGCGCTTAGGAACTTCAATTATAAATGTACTCTGGTTATCAGATGACTCAACATCTATCTTACCGTTAAACTGTTTCTCAATTATCATTTTGGACATATACAGACCCAATCCTGTACCATTTTTTCCTTTGGTACTAAAATATGGTTCAAAAATTTTCTGGAAATTCTCTTTTTTAATACCACCTGCATTGTCACTGATCTTAATTATTATCTTATCTTCTTTACTCTCTATTTCTATGATTATGTATCTGTTTTTTGAGCTTCCTGTTTCATAGGCATCTATGGCATTGTTTAAAATGTTTAAAAAGACCTGTATCAGCTCATTTGCGTAAACATGCACTTTTATCTGCATATTTCCCTGCAGTTCCAGTGATATCTCATCTTTTTTGAGTCTTGGTTCAATAAAACTGACACACTTCATAATAAGCTCACCGATTTGTATTTCAACGGCCTCTTTTGCCGGATGAAAGTAGGTTTTAAAATCATCAATAGTATTGGAGAGATATATTATGGAGTTACTTATCTCATCAAGTATCTTTAAAAGCTCCTCTTTTGTAATCTTTTCACCTATCATCTCTTTGAGCTGAATACTTGATATTTGCAGAGTGATTGTGTTAAGTGGTTGTCGCCACTGGTGTGCTATCATAGAGATCATCTCCCCCATAACGGCCTGCTTGGACTGAATCGTTAAGATCTCATCTTTTTGTATCAGCTCCTCAATCTTCTCTTGTACAGTAGCCTCGAGCGATTCATTAATCTCACGCAGCTCTTTTGTTTTTTCATAGACCTGTCTCTCAAGCTCTTTATTGAAGTTTTTAAGTTTACGTTGATAGTAGATCATGATAAGAACTATAACACCCATGAAAAAAAGAGTTTTGAGTGCCAGAGAATAATCGATTGTTGTTTGATACCTGCTTATTCGCCAGGAGTTTCGAATCGATTCAATTTTCTCTTTTGAAATATGCTTGAGAGCTTTGTTGATGATGGAGTAAAGAGTCTTCTCATCTTTTTGTATACCGATACTTCCCTGTATTGGTCTATCTTTTGCCAAAAAACCACTTATTTTGAGTTTACCGTAACCATATTTGTCAATAAAATAATCAGCTTGTTCATCCAATGTAACAATTGCGTATGCCTTGTTATATAAAACATCCCGTACCATCTTGTTCTTATCATACTCAACTTTTATACGTAAATATGGATAGAGGTATTTGAGATATGCTCTAAAAGAGTCCTTTTGAACTATTAGGACCTTATCTTTTAGCAGTGTCGGGTCATCCACAAAAGAGCGTTCCAACTTACTCAAAAGAGCAAAACTTGTAGCACTGAATGGAGGTGTTACTTGGATAGTTGTAAACTCTTTGTTTGCCGTTGCGACAACCGAAAGCATCTTACATTTTTTATTTTGGAGATTCTCCATCAAATCTTTTTCAGAAGCAGATGCGACAGGAGTAAACTCAAGTGAGGTCAGATTTGAAATGATTGAAAATATATCTCCCATCTCTCCGGTAAGCTTGTCATTTTTAATCCCATCGAGTGGAAAAAGATCATAGTTTATACAGATATCTATCTTTTTATTATTATTGATGTAGTTGAGCTCTTTATCGCTAAACTGTAGCGCAGCTGTATCTGTTTTTGGATGAAAGAGGTAATCATCCAAGCTTTTTTCATTTTGTATATGATACTCTTTTAAAAAGAGCTCTTTTTGTTTTTTCAAAAAACTTCTGTCAATGGAACCAAGCTCATAGGTATAGGGTAAAATTAGTTTTTGAACACCAAGGGCCTCTTTTTTTATACTCTCTTTTGAGAGTTTTATCTGATATTTTTTTTTGATAATATCAACCAACTCATCTTTATGAGAGAGTGCATACTGCCACCCTTTTAATGAAGCATCACGAAAAGCTTTTGTTCGCCCGGGATGTTTTGTCGCTTCTTCTTTGGATGTAATGAGTTCAAGCTGTAAGATATAGAGATTATCATCACTTGGGTCAAGTACATTGTAGTGCACTCCCAGATCATCAAGTTTATAAAGCTCATTCGAGACAAAAGCGGTCATTGCATCAACTTTTCCCTGAGCAAAATCATCAACACTGTAACTGTGAGGAACAAGCTCTACATCATCAACACTGACACCATAACCACGCAGATAGAGACCAAAGTTGAGCATAAAATCATCTTTTGTTGTTGCCATAATCCGTTTAGTTACTAAATCCTTGGGAGATTTAATCTCCGGTTTTGCTACCAAAACCAAAGCAGCCCGTTTGAAGTACGATGAAAGCAGGACCAAAGATTTACCGCGCAGATACTCTAAAAGTGCCAAGGAGTTGTAGATGCCGTATGTTGCCTTGCCACATAAAACATCATCTTCAATATCTATGCCATCTTCATATTCACGCAGCTCAACATCAAGCCCTACATCTTTATAAAACCCTTTCTCCTTCGCAGCTATAAAACCGGCAAACTCAAACTGATATTTCCAATGCAGTTGCAGTGAGACTTTTTGAAGCTCTTCCCTGTTATGATGATTGGCAAAAAGCGTTGTTACAAAAAGGGAAAGTAAAAGTAAAAATTTCATTGAAAAAACTACTTTTGTATACTTTTTAGGACATCTTCAAAACTGCCACGCACTATCTCTTTAACTGCGCAGGATATCATTAGGTTGAGAGGGTATGCAAAGTCCTCTATAGCTCTGTTTTCATTATCTACATAGTAACCGTTGACTAAATTTTTTTCATCATCATCAAAGCATTCTATGTAATCTCCAGTATCTTGCATATATACATAGACCTCCTTACCAAGTCCATACGCATATCCACACTCCCATATTGTCCCACTGTCTGGCTCTTTTCCACGAAACGGGTTTACATTTGCTATAACAATATCCGCTTCTTGAATCATTGCTTGATTTGCTTGAAATATATCCTGTGCTATTTTTTGTTTCGGCTGAGAAAAATTAACTACATTATCAAGTGGATAAAGTCCTTCATAGCCATACTCTTTACATAATGCAACCAGTCTTTTTCCTATCTCTATGGAATCTTTTTCAAAAACATCAGGACCTGCAATATAAATTTTTTTCATTTTTAAACACTCTCTAATATAATGCAACAATAATATCATATTTTTAATAAAGACGACTCAAAATATAAATAAATTTTTAACTTCAATAACTTAAGCGTAAAATTAGTCCTTTTTGCATATTCTACATTTAAAAAAGAGAAACAACTATGCCAAACAGATTAGCAAATGCAGACTCTCCATATCTGCAACAACACAAAGACAATCCGGTAGATTGGTGGCCATGGTGTGACGAAGCCTTTGAGACTGCAAAAAAAGAGAACAAAGCCATCTTTATCAGCATCGGCTACTCTTCATGCCACTGGTGTCACGTTATGGAAGAGAAAGTCTTTGAAAATGAGGAGTGCGCAAAGATTTTAAACGAGAGCTTTATCTCCATAAAAGTTGACCGTGAAGAGCGCCCTGACATCGATAAATATTATCAAGAGGTCTATATACTTCTAAATCGCCGTGCAGGTGGTTGGCCGACTTCAATTTTTTGTACACCCCAGAACAAACCGTTCTTTGCAGGAACATACATCCCGCCTGAGTCACAACAAGGTAGTATTGAGGGAATGGGACTTATCGAACTTACCAAACTTATTGCACGCAAAGTAAAAGAGCGTGATCCTAAACTCTTACAAAATGCAGATGAGATAGAAAACTTCATCAAACAGCCTGAGCATCCAAAAGAGGCAACAGTACTAAAAGAGGAGTTTTACAAACCATTCCTCACACAGGCAAAAAGCAACTACGACACACGTAACGGTGGTTTTTCAAGATCTCCAAAGTTTCCACATGTATCAACGCTTTACGCTCTGTTAACAATTGATAGAATCTATGAAGAGAAAAGTGTTAAAGCAATGGTAACAAATACTTTGGACAATATGACAAAAGGCGGCATGTACGACCTCATTGATGGAGGATTTTGTCGTTACAGTGTTGATGAGCGATGGCTTGTACCTCACTTTGAGAAGATGCTCTATGATAACGGACTGTTGTGTGGAGTCTATACAGATGCATACTTGTTATATGAAGATGAAAAGTATCTCAAAACTGCCAAAGAGATAGCTGACTTTTGGTATAACTATATGAATGAAGAGAATCTTTTCTATTCAGCAAGTGATGCAGACAGTGAAGGCCAAGAAGGTACATACTTTGTTTACAGCTATGAGGAGGTCTTTAGTGCACTTCAAGAGGCAGGATACAATAATGCCGAGCAGATGTGTCAAGAGATGGACATTTCACATCATGGTAACTTTGAAAATGCTAAAAGTATCGTACGTTTTGAAAATGGCATACCGGAGTGGTTTGATGATGTTAAGATCATCCTCCAAAAACTTCGTGCCGAGAGGGAGTATCCATTTATTGACAAAAAGGTACAAACCTCATGGTCTGCAATGCTTATCAACTCACTTTTCAAGCTTGGAGCGATTGACAGTAAGTACCATACAAAAGCCAAAGATTCACTTGATGCTCTTCTTGCTACTATGTATAAAGAGGAGAGACTCTACCATACAACACTCATTCATAAAGAGCCAAAAGTCGAAGCTTTCTTGGAAGATTATGCCTTCTTGGCACAAGCACTTCTTACTGCTTACAAATATACACAAGATGAAATGTATCTCATCACTGCGCACAGACTTGTAAACAAAGCACTGGAGAGATTTTATGACAAAGGTCTATGGAATTTCAGTGACGGTGAATTCAGTGTCAAAGCTGAAACTACAGATAACACATATACATCTTCAGTCTCTATTATGATTGATTGTATGCTTACGCTCTCTACCCTTTTAGAAGATGAGAAGTATGCTCATTTTGCCTTTAAAACGATGGAGTACAACTCTTATGATCTAGGCAGACGCCCTATCTATTATCCATATATGCTCACGCAGGCACTGCGATATTTAAAAGAGGACAGAATGATAAAAAGCTCGTTAAATAATTTTACAAACAATGCTTACGAGTTGGCAAAAATCCGCTTTCCTTTTGTACTTTTTAAAGCAGATGAGAGTGATGCATATATGATTTGTGGTAAAACAAGCTGTTTTGCCAACACTAATGATGTAAAAGAGATAGATAGGCTCATTAAAAACTCTTTTTAACCCAAATTATGTCATAAAAATTTCTAAAATTTAGCTATGTTTGTGCATAAGGGATATTTAGTAAAAATACTAAGCTACCTTATTGGTAGTATGTATTTTTAATGAATGTTCATTATGTGCAATGATAGTTGAAGTTTTTAATTTCATATGGCATAACTTGGGTTTAATCTTGAAAGTTTTATAATTGAGTGAAGGGGTCCACTTATGAATAAAACAAAAGAGAAACAGATAAAACATGTCAAAGGTGACAGAGTAGCTGTCTGGAAGAAAAAAGAGACCATAGCGTATGAGAATGAACTCAAACGTCTTCAGATTGAGCTGCTAAAGATGCAAAACTATGTAAAAGATACAGGTAAAAAAGTACTGATGATTTTTGAAGGGCGTGATGCCGCAGGAAAAGGTGGAACGATAAAGCGCATTACCGAGCATCTTAATCCTCGTGGTGCCCGTGTAGTTGCACTTGACAAACCAAGTGATATCGAAAAGACACAGTGGTATTTTCAGCGTTATGTACAGCATCTCCCAGCTGCTGGTGAAATCGTACTCTTTGACAGGAGTTGGTACAACCGTGCGGGAGTTGAGCCTGTTATGGGATTTTGTACACAAGAGGAACATAAAGAGTTTTTACATGAAGTACCCGAGTTTGAAAAGATGCTTGTAAACTCAGATATAAACATCTTTAAATTTTACTTTTCAGTCAGTAAAGATGAGCAAAAAAGACGTTTTGAAAAACGTCGTACAGACCCACTCAAACAGTACAAACTTTCTTCTGTTGATGAAAAGTCGCAGGGATTATGGGACAAATATACTATTGCAAAATACTCTATGCTCTTAGCATCCCATACAGAACATGCTCCATGGACTGTTATTCGTTCCAATGACAAAAAAAAGGCACGCATCAATACAATCAAACATATTTTAAACCATTTTGACTACCCAGATAAGATAGATAGGAAAAAACTCAAAGCCGATGAAAAAATCCGCATCCATGCAGATGATGAGATACGTATTATGGAGACAGAGATGACATTGAAAAAGACAAAGAGCTAAATCAGCAGAGTGTTAAATTATTTTAGCTATAATCCTCTTTTTACAAAGAGGGTTTATATGTTAGAAATGTTCAAAGATTTAGGCAAATATATATTTATGATTGAGCTTGGCCTCAAATACAAAAAAATCTTCAAACAAACTTTTTTTCATCCATTTATTACTCTGAAATATGGTTATAAAGAGCTTTCGCGTGCACGTGGCCAATACTCTAACAAAGTGCTTGACTTTTTAAATATAAACGTAAAACTCATAGGCGAACTGCCAAAAAAAGACAAAATCCTTTATGCTATCAACCACCGTTCACTTCTTGATATCATTGTTATGGAAAATATCTTCTCACGTTATAAGAAAAACGGTACATGGATAGCAAAACAGGAACTTTTTGAAGACCCGATTTATGGCAAATTTTTTGAATACAGCGGATGTATAGCAGTTGATTTGGAAAACAAACGCGGACTTCTCAACTTCTTTAAAACAATCAAGAAAATATTTTCCAAAGTCGATGATATGAATCTCTATATCTTTCCTGAAGGGGAACGTTTTAAAGGTGATGGTATCCATAAGTTCCAAAGCGGTGCCCAAAAGATTGCAAAAGCAAACAATCTTGATATCGTTCCTGTCTATATCAAAGGGAAAAATGAAGAGGTCTTTAAAAATGCTCCCTATGAAGAACCTTATAGTGTTGAAGTTTATGTAGGTGAGATTATCAGCCATGAAAATCTTGAAGAGAAATATTTGAAATTTTATAACAACATTGAAAAGAGTGCTTCATGAGTAAAATGACCTTAGGTGTAAATATAGACCATGTTGCAGTATTGCGTGAAGCACGCCGTGTTAATGACCCGGATATCCTTCAAGCTCTCTATGTAGCATGTGAAAATGGAGCAGATCAGATAACAATCCATCTGCGTGAGGATCGCCGGCATATTCAAGACAGTGATGTAAAAAATATCTTATCACACTCAAAATTACCGGTAAACTTGGAGTGTTCTATCAATAAAGATATTTTAGACATTGTAGCATCACTACGTCCACATCGTGCCACACTTGTACCTGAAAAACGGGAGGAAGTGACAACAGAAGGTGGTCTTGATGTTTTGACATACAGTGATGAAATTCATTATGCTATAGAGCAACTCCATGATGCACTCATCCCTGTTTCACTCTTTGTGGACCCGACAGTTGAGGCGATGGAGAAGTCAAAAGAGTTGGGTGCTGAAATGGTTGAGCTCCATACCGGTCTCTACTCCAACCTTTTTGCAATGCTGCACTCAAATCTTGCACACTCAAACCACTCCGTAAAAGAGTTGGAACTTCCTCGATATGAGCTAGAAACTAGGCTTGAAAAATCACTCCAAGATATTAAAATAGCAGCCCTACATGCAAAAAAGATAGGCCTTGAAGTCGCTGCAGGACATGGACTGAACTATCATAATGTCGATGCTATTATGAACATTGATGCCATTACAGAACTCAACATTGGTCAAAGTATTATTGCTCGTTCAGTATTTAGCGGTTTGGCTGAAGCTGTAAAAGAGATGAAACGCCTTACTACACGATGAGTCAGCAAACCATAGCTGTCAGTGTCGGAGACCTAAATGGTATCGGCATTGAGATAGCACTCAAAGCTCACGCAGAGATATCAAAGCTCTGCCACCCAGTTTACTGCATAAACAGAGAACTTCTCACGCAAGCTGCAAAGCTGCTTGATACTGCCATTCCAAATGATATGCAACTCTATGAAGTAGCAGGCAACTTTAGTATAGAAGCAGGAAAAGTCACTCAAAAGAGCGGCAGATACTCGTATGACTCTTTTATGACAGCAGTAGAGCTTTGTGAGACAGATAAAGCTGATGCGGTTGTTACACTCCCGATCCATAAAGAGGCATGGATGAAAGCAGACTTAGAGTATAAAGGTCATACAGACCTGCTTCGTAAACATTTTGGCAAAGAAGCTATTATGATGCTTGGTTGCCCTCAGATGTTTGTAGCACTCTTTAGTGAACATATTCCACTCAAAGAGGTTGCATCTGCACTGAGCTATGAAAAGCTCAAAACTTTTTTACTGGACCTACACAACTCTATCCAAAAAGAAAAAATAGCAGTTCTCGGACTCAACCCTCACGCAGGAGATAATGGTGTACTTGGTAATGAAGAAGAGATTATCACAAAAGCCATTGAAGATGTGAACCAAGAAGTAGCTTTTGAGCAGTTTATCGGACCTGTTGTACCTGATGTAGCCTTTGCACCCTACTTTCGAAAGAACTACAACTATTTTGTAGCGATGTATCATGACCAAGGCTTGGCACCACTCAAAGCACTCTACTTTGATGAGAGTATCAATATCTCTCTCAATCTGCCCATTATCCGCACATCGGTAGATCACGGTACGGCCTTTGATATTGCTTATAAAAACAGAGCAAATACTCTCAGCTATATCAATGCTGTAAAAAGTGCTATAGAGTTTACAAATAACTAAAAGATAATTATTTTCCTTTAAGATTTTTTTTGTTATACTTTTGTAACACAAAAGACAATATACTTGTCTTGAAAGTTAAAAAAAGAAGGAAAATAAAATGAAAAAAATCGTAGTACTCGCTTTTACAGCCGCTTCACTGATGGCAGGATCACTTATTGATGATGCAAAAAACGCTGGTCTAAAAGCTATTCCAGAGTCTCCAAGTGAGCTTTTAAAGCTTATAGACAACCCTAAAAACCCTATAACAAAAGCAAAAGTTGAACTTGGTAAGAAGCTTTACTTTGACCCACGCCTTTCAAAAAGCGGTCTTATCTCATGTAACTTCTGTCATAATCTCTCTAAAGGTGGAGATGATGGTATGCAAGCTGCAATTGGTCATAAATGGACAGCAAATCCTCACCATTTAAGCTCACCTACTGTATATAACTCAGTATTTAATGAGAAACAATTCTGGGATGGTAGAAGTCCAGATCTAGAAGACCAGGCTCAAGGTCCTATTCAAGCAGCACCTGAAATGGCAGCAACACCACAGCACGTTGTAAAAACTGTGACTTCTATGCCAGAATATGTAAAAGAGTTTAAAAAAGCATATGGTGATGATGTAAAAATTACTTTCAAAAAAGTTGCAGATACGATTGCGACATTTGAGCGTACACTTGTAACACCTTCACCATTTGATGCATTTATGAATGGTCATGAAGATGCTATGACAAAAGAGCAAAAAGAGGGTCTTAAAACTTTCATCCAAGTAGGTTGTACAACGTGTCATAACGGTGTAGGTATCGGTGGTGGCATGAATGCATTTAATGTTACAGCTACATACAAATATATGAACGTTGGTGACTTTAAAGGTGATAAAAACGGGATGGTTAAAGTACCAACTCTTAGAAACGTGACAGAGACCGGACCATATTTTCACAATGGTATGATTCCAACATTAAAAGATGCTATCAAAGAGATGGGACGCATTCAACTTGGTGTAAAAATCAGTGACAAACAAGCAAAATCGATCGAAGCTTTCCTTGGTGCTCTTGATGGTAAAAAACCATATATCAAAGTGCCAATGCTTCCGGCAACAAATGACAACACACCAAAACCAGTTGTAAAATAACTTCTTCATAGTAGCTTGAAAGCTACTATGAAACTCCTTTCTCCTTATCTGTTTTTTTCCATATTTTATAAAAATGATGTATAATCACTCTATATACTTAAAATATGGAGGGAAACATGTTTACTCTCACAGATGAAGAAAAAAAAGAGCTCAAAGAGATAGCTAAGCTGGCACTTTATGAAGCGGTACTGCAAAATAAGAGACTCCAACTCGACACAAGCAAACTCCCTCAAAAATTCAAAGAACATCTTGGTGCTTTTGTCACACTTAATGAAAATGGACAACTTCGTGGCTGTATCGGGCGTTTTGAACCAGACCAACCACTCTATGAGGTTATCATTGAGATGGCGATCTCTGCTTCACGCTACGACAACCGCTTTACACCCGTTACACCGGAGGAGTTGTCAAGCATTGACATTGAAATTTCAGTTTTAACGCCAAGGGTACGTGTCAATTCTGTTGATGATATTATTGTTGGTAAACATGGCATCTATATCTCCTATGGAGGCAGAAATGGTACCTATCTACCACAGGTGGCTACTGATATGGGATGGGATAAGGAGCAGTTTGTTCGTAGTTGCTGTATAGAAAAAGCAGGAATACCACCCCAGCACTGCAAAGATGCAGAGCTTTATGTCTATGAGGCTATCGTCTTTTAGTCTCTGACAGGTATATAGGCAAAACCTTCATTTTGCTTATCAATCAGACCGATTGTAGAGTTTGGAACGATTTTCACAAACTCTACTATGTCTTTCTTTTCTAGTTTATTTCTCTTCATAGCAGCACCACACATAATAAACTCAACCTCATATGTATCGCTCATAGAAGCTATTCTTTTTTTCAACTCTTTATAGTTTTGCACCAACTTTTTGTCATCTTTAAATAGTGTGCTTTTTATATCTTTTACAAAAAATCTGTATGCACCGCCATGAATGACAACAGCTACTTCAAGCTCTTTTAGATTACTTTCATAATGGCTCTTATTGTAAGTAATACCTTTGAGTATATTTTTTTCAAATTTAGCCATATTACTCGTAGTTAAATCATAGACAACTTTTGGATTTTCCTCATCGCCAAAGGCTGCACCAATAATAAGCACTAAAAATATCAATATTTTTTTCATCAAACACTTCCTTAATAAAATTTAAAAAGTGTAGCATCTATTTGTAAAATAAATATAAAAGAAAAAAGTTATGAAGTATTTAAAGTGAGCCAAAAGGCTCACGCAAGGTTTTATAGAGTCTCTGGAGTAAGTCCAACTTCTTCTAAATAGTGACGCAGTTCGACAATAGCATCTTTTGAAAGTGTATTTCCCTGATGTGGCAATGGCATAGAAAACATTTTACCATTTACATGAATCTTTGCATGATGTTCTTTTGTTAAGTCAATCTCTGCTCCATAATGCTCTAACGCATGTAATAGTTTCTTTGAATCAATATTTCCAGAGATTGGATGATCAAAAATTTTTTTGATTTTTTCTTTGTGTTTACTCATATGCAAAACTCCTTCTTTGTATATATTATAATTATCGCTTTTTAAAGATTAAAAGCGTCTTATCTTCCGTATCATAGAGAGAAAATGTCTGTTTATCTACCAGTTTTAATCCACTTAGTTTTTGAAAAAATTGAATTTTATGAAAATACTGCACAATCGTATCTTGATACTTAGTATATCTGCCATCTTCACCCTTTTCAAAAAGAGTAAATTTCGTATGGAGCTCATTGTTTTCAAACACTGCATCTACACTTAAGAACTCACTTTCACTATCACTGCTCATTGTACCCTCAGCGACATCAGAAAAACCATAGAGTGTATTGATATCTGCAATGAAGATACCATCATCATTCAGTTTATCAGCCATTGCTTCTAAGAATTCTAAGAGCTCCTCTTTTGACATAAAGTTCAGTACATCAAAAATGCTGACAATCGCATCATACTTCCCCTTTACATCTTTTGCATCAACAGACTCAGCATCAAGTCCTTTTGCCTTGCACTCTTCAACCATCAGAGTACTTAAATCAACTCCCTTACACTCTACACCATCACTTATCATACGCTCCATAAAGCCACCACGACCACAGCCAACATCAAGCAGTGTTTTTACATTGTAGTCATCAAGTTCTGAGCGATAGAGGTCATAAAGCGCTTCAGTTGCTTCTTCTATGCCTAAAAGATGTTCTGCTTTTGCATAAAGGTCTAAGTTTGTCATCTATGCTTTATTCTCTTCTTGAATAACATCACGGATTTTCTCATAGATATCAAGCACTTCATCTTTTTTTGCGATATAGGAATTTTTATTTGCTATGAGGTATGTTGAACTTGTCATAATATCTTCTACAACTTCTAAACCGTTTTGCTTCATCGTTGTACCAGTTTCGACAATATCAACGATCATATCAGCAAGTCCAATAAGAGGAGCAAGTTCAATGGAACCATAAAGCTTAATAATCTCAACACTAACAGCTCTCTCTTCAAAGTAACGTTTTGTGATATTTACCATTTTAGAAGCAACTTTAAGTTCAGGTTTTGTCAGGTCAAGCTTTTCACCTTTTTTCATCCCGATAGCTACTTTACAGATACCACGACGAAGATCTAAAAGACGCACTACATCAAGGCCCTGCTCTTCTAAAGTATCAAGCCCTACGACACCGATATCTGCTGCTTGATGATAAACATAGGTTGCGACATCCTGATTACGTACAAGTAAAAAACGAAACTTTGGCGTCTCTAAAATCAATTTTCTATCATCAAATTTAAAACTATCACCAAAGATAGTCTCAAAAATCTCTAAAGTCTCCTTGGCAATACGACCTTTAGGAAGTGCAACAGTTAGCATTAAAACAGCCTTTAATTTTTTTGAAATTTTATCTAAAATAAACTCAAAAACTAATAAGTTTGAAAATATTTTTTTTCAATATCTGATACTGATAAAATATTCTCTTTTTCCAAGTCTATATTGACAACTTCACACAATATATTTTTCTGTTCTACAAGAGCTTTAATAGAGTTCTGAATTTTTTCAATTTGACACTCTTTATTGTCCAAAAAAACAAAATCATCTCCAAAAATTCTAAAAGCATTAGAATGCTCAAAACACTGTTTGAATATAGCAGCTATTTGTCTCAAAAGCTCATCACCCTGTTTCCAGCCATACTCTTTGTTATATTTTGAAAAATTTTTCAGCTTGAAAATATGTAAAGAACTATACTTTTTTTCAAATTGATTTCTTACCAACACAACTTCAAGATAGTGCTGATTGTATAAATCTGTTAACATATCTTTATAGAAATATGCAAATCTCTCTTTTTCAATTTCTGTTCGAGGTAGCTGATCTATATTTTCATCTATAACTACATTTTTTAGCACATTAGAAGCAGCATCAACAACATCAGGATTGAATAAAATTCCTTTTAGACTCATCAACTCTTCAAGAGCCTCTTGAACCGTTTTTCTTCCTTTATATATCCGATTTGTAGTCATTGCATCAAATGTATCTGCAACGGCCATAATCTTTGCTAAGGGTACAATCTCACTGTCGTTTAATGCTCTGGGATAACCACTTCCGTTATATCTTTCATGATGCGCATATACGATTTCTGCCAATTCCTTAAACATAGGAATATGGGTAAGCAAACGATAACCGACATCCACATGTTCTTGTATTAGTTTATATTCCAGCTCATTGAGTTTATGAGGGTTGAGAAGAACAACATCAGGTGTCGCAACTTTCCCGATATCATGTAAAATTCCTGCTTGATAAACTTTATCACAGTCATCTTTAGAAAACCCCATCTTCTCAGCTATTATTCTACTATAATTTGCGACCCTTTGACTATGCCCTGCTGTATAGGTATCACGATCCTCAATCATTTCAACCATAGAAAGTAATGTCTTTTCATAATTATATTTTTGAAAATGAATCATACTGTTGAGTTCAGACGTTTTTTGTTCAACCATACGTTTTAAGTGTTTTTTATACTCTTCATTTTGTGCATATTTATATATTTTTTCTACTATTTTAAAAAGTTCATAATTTAATTGTTCATAATTAAAAGGTTTGATAATATAACCATCAATACCTATTCTAATCGCCTTAATCATATATTCGGCTTCACTATGTGCAGTAGTTATTAACACTGTTTGCTCTTTATGTAATGCCCGGATTTTTTCTAGCATTTCCAATCCATTCATCTTTGGCATTGATAAATCGGTTATAACAATGTCAAAATTTCCACTTTTATAGTATTGAAGCCCTTCTTCACCATCTTTAGCGACTCTAACCTGTTTAAAAAACTTACTTAAATAGTTTGTCATTTCCTTTTGAATTAAAAGATCATCTTCTACATATAATATTGTAAATTTTTTTCCTAGTTGTTGAAGTAACTTTAAATCCACTGCTGATAACCTTGTTAAAATATTTATTTTTAATTATATCTTAATTTTGATAAATAACAATTTCTCAACAAACCACTAAATGTCCCTAAAATATGGACTACACTCTGTATTGCAAAAATACAAAATTATGCTAAAATAAAAATAGTTTTAAAGATTCGTATCAAATAAAAGAGAGAAAATGAAAAATTTCATATATGTTGGAATTGGTGCTAGTGCCGGTGGTCTACAAGCTCTAAAAAAATTGGTCTCAAAGCTACCCGGTACATTCAACTATGTTTATATCATAGCGCAACATTTAGATCCGAATAAAAAAAGTTCTCTTACAGAAATTTTGACAAAATATGCCAATATGCCTGTAGAGACAATTACACAAAACACAAAGTATAGTGCTAATCATATTTATATCATTCCGCCAGGGCATAATATTATATATAAAAAACATCATTTATACTTGCAAAAGACAGATCTTCAGATACACAACCCGACTCCATCCGTAGATAAACTTTTTGAAGCTTTGGCACTTTATAAAAAACAAGACTCTATTGGAATCATATTAACAGGTTCCGGTCATGATGGAACACAAGGCATTAAAACAATTAAAGAGTACTCAGGCATCACTATCGCTCAACTACCGCAAGAAGCATATTGCAAAAGTATGCCTCAAAGCGCAATAGAGTCTCATATGATAGACTATATTTTAACTATTGATGAAATCGCTGAAGAGCTCACTCATTCACTATATACAAAGCTACCGGCTCCATTTAAAAAAATCCAGAACCTATTACATACAAAAGAAAAATTCAATATAGAAAAATATAAAAATGAAACTATTTTACGCCGTATCAACAAAAGAATGTTACTTGTCAATGTAAATACCTTAGATGAATATTTAGCCTATTTAAACGAACATCCCAACGAGCTTCATCTTTTATATCAAAATATATTGATCGGAGTTACAGAGTTTTTTAGAGATCCAGAAGCCTTTGACGCTTTAGAGGATGAAATATATATTTATCTCAAAGATAAACCAGACGGCTATATATTACGACTCTGGTCTATTGCCTGTTCAACAGGAGAAGAAGCCTACTCTCTTGCGATTTTGGTCTCAAAGGTAAGTGAAAAGCTTAACAAAGAGTTTGATGTACATATCTTTGCAACTGATATAGATGATAAAGCTCTGGAGAGAGCACGCAATGGTATCTATTCGGCTGAGGCTGTTCAAAAAATCGATAAAAACATACTGAGTAAATATTTTATTAAAATCAATAATGATTATAAAATAGTGGAAAAAATCCGCAAACAGATTATATTTACAAAACATAATATCTTGAATGAGCCTCCCTTTATCAATCAAGATATCATTAGTTGCAGAAATTTACTAATTTATATACTGCCTGAAGTACAACAAGAAATTTTTACACTTCTACACTATGTGCTTAAAGACAAAGGAATCTTATTCTTAGGCTCTTCAGAGTCCACACTGACAAGCATACGGTATTTTGTAGCTTTGAACTCTCAATATAAAATATATATGAAAGAAAGACTTGAGAATCCTCCTAAAATTTCGTCACACTATTTTTCAAAACATTTAGAAGAGAATAACAAAGCTTTAGAGCAACGTATCCATAAAAAAGATGATCTTAATATTGAACATGATTTAGAAAAAAATATATTTGACTTTTTTGCACCCAACTGTATCGTTATTGACCATACCTACAATATAGTATATAAAAAAGGTTCACTGCCATTTCTCCATATCCCTGATGGCTTTATCAGTTTAAATATACTTGATAATTTACACCAATCTCTTCGCTATGATGTTAATCGTATTATAAAGCAAGCTTTTCGACTAAAAAATACGCAAAAAAGTAAATTTATAGAAATTACTTTGGAAAACAAAGAAAAATGTTTTATTAGAATAATAGCTTCTCCATATAAAAAAGAGAGCTCACGTCAAATGCTTTTTCTCTATTTCCAACTTTTATCTGCTGATGAATTACAATTTAATACAGCAGATTTAAAACTTCCCGATGAATCTTTTGTCATCAAAAGTCTCACAACACAACTTGCACAAATCCAAGAAGAGAACCGTTTACTCTCTGACGAGCTTATTGTCACAAAAGAAAATATGCAACTTTTAAATGAAGAGCTGCAAAGTTCCAATGAAGAGCTACAAAGTTCCAATGAAGAACTTGAAACATCAAACGAGGAGTTACAAAGTTCCAATGAAGAACTTCACATATCAATCCTTAATGAGCAAAAACTGCAACAACAACTATCAAGTATCCTCAATGCAACTCAAGATGGCATTATTGGGCTAGATTTGCAAGGAAATCATACATTTGTAAATGATGCAGCTATTAACATTTTAGGATTTTCAAAAGATGAACTGCTCAATAATAATGCACATAAACTTTGGCATCATACAAAACCAGACGGTTCAAACTACCCTTTTGAAGAGTGTACTTTACATAATCATCTCATCAACAAAGAATCAATCAGGACCGAAGATCTCTTTTGGAAAAAAGATGGTACACCTATAAATGTTGAAGTGTTACAAAATCCTATTGTAGAAGATGGAAAACTTATAGGGGCAGTTCTCTCCTTTCATGATATAACAGAGAAAATCAAACTCAAAAAAATTGCAGAGCATGAGCATAGATTAGCAGAGCTCTATATGAACATAGTAGGAACCCTTGTCATGACTCTTGATATAGATGGGAATATTACCATGATAAATAAAGAAGGAGCAAAACTTCTTGGTCTTTCTCAGAATGCCGTAATTGGTAGAAATTGGTTCGAGACTTTTATCTCTTCTGATATTAGAAATGAACTCAAGCATATGTTTGACAACATGATAAGTGGATTGAAAAAACTAGTTGTACATCATACTAATAAAATCATTGATATAAACGGAGAGGAGCACCTTATCTCCTGGACAAATAATTATACTCGAGATATTAATAATAATATCACAGGTATTATCAGTTCAGGAATAGATATAACAAAAGAAGAAGAGCTTTCAAAAAAACTTTTTGAACAAGAACATTTATATAAACTTACTTTTGAGGAAGCAGATATCGGAATCGCCCATACTACACTTGATGGCACATGGATAGATACAAATGAATATATGAGCCATCTTTTAGGCTATACAAAACATGAGTTTCAACAAATGACAGTTTCACAAATCACACATGAAGATGATAAGCATACAGACCAAATTATGATGCAACAACTTTTAGACAAAGATAAAAACAGTTATCATATTGAAAAGCGATATATTCATAAAAATGGAGATATTATATGGGTATCGCTATCTGTTGTTGTTTTAAAAGATGAGAACAAAAATCCACTCTATTTTCTGAAAATAATACGTGATATTTCACAATTGAAACTACTAATGTATCAACTTGAAACAGAAAAAGAACGCTTTGAAAAAATTATTGACTTTACTCCTATTCCTTTAATGCTCTACAAACAAGACGGTGAAATCATTTTGCTCAACCAAGTTTTTACAGAAACCACTGGTTATACTCAAGAAGAGATCTTAACAATTGATGAGTTGATAACACAGCTTTTCCGGCATGAAAATGCTGAAAAAAAATCTGAAATAAAACAATATTATAAAAATCCACTCAAAAAAATGCACGAACAACAGACAATTATCACAAAATCAGGAGGCAAGAGAATCGGTATATTAAATGCTGTATCACTTGATAATTGGAAAACCACTCAAACAATATATTATCTCATTGCGATTGTGGATATTACAGACTTACAGAAAAAAGATGAACTCATGATAGCACAATCTCGTCAAGCGGCTATGGGAGATATGCTAACAATGATAGCCCATCAGTGGAGACAACCCTTAAGTGTCATTTCAATGCTTGCAAATAACCTGAAAGTAAAAAAAGAATTACATGAAGAAATAACACAAGAAGATATTAGCCATCTTATAGTTACACTGAACAAACAGACAGATTATCTTTCTCATACGATTGATGATTTTAGAGATTTTTTTAAACCAGACAAAATAAAAGAAAAAACTTCGATAGATGCTATTCTTAAAAAAACAACAACACTGGTAGAAAAATCTTTAGAAGATAATAATATTAAACTAGAGATATCAAGCCATCCTAGCATCACTATCACAACTTATCCAAATCAGCTTATTCAAACTATAATAAACCTTATAAACAATGCAAAAGATGCAATTAAAGAACACACTCCAAACAATGGGCTAATCAAAATCTCTGTTTCTCAAGAAAAAGACAATGTAAAAATCACTATTTGTGATAACGGAGGAGGAATTGATCCAGATATTATAGATAAAATTGGTCAGCCTTACGTAACAACAAAATCAAAAAACGGCACAGGACTTGGACTCTATATGTCTATAATCATTATTTCAAAACATCTTGGAGGTACACTTGAGTGGCAAAGTGACAATATAGGGAGTTGCTTTGATATCACTCTGCCAAACAACTAAAAGCTTAGTTCTTAGAGGCAATGATTTTCTGCATAGATGTGAAAATCAATTTTGTTTCTACTTTTGCTTCTGGAAATATCTTTTTCAGTTGACTTGCATCACCACCGGTCAATATAATAGGTAAATTATGTGAGAGCACTTCATCCCGTAAAGGTTTTAAATAGGCATAACTGATTGCATTATGGGTATTCTTTGGCAAACAGCTCATATCCAATTCAAAATTTATTGTAGTTTCCAAAACAGGAGAAATATTTTTATATGCGAGTTCTATGGCTTTTAGTCCAGGATAGATAAATCCTCCTTCAAATGCTCCATTATGAACCACATCAACGGTTATCGCAGAGCCGGCATCAATGATTATACCATTCTCAACTGCTTCTATGGCAAAAATTCTGTCAACACCCATTGTCTCATAATATTTCTCCCAATCAATGAAAGAGGAGAGGTCTATCCAATTCTCTAAAAGATGTAGTTTTTGAGAGACAGCTTTATTTACAGAGATATAATAAGTTCTCTCTTTTATAGTTGAAGGATCAAATGTATCTACATCCTTTTTAAACTCTTTATCACCCTTTAAAAAATGATATGAGGTATTTCCAATGTCACACAGTAACATTACTGGATTTTCCAGCCTGCTTCTTTAAAGGCTTTTGCAGCTTTAGAACAAAGCGGTGCATCGATGAAAAGAATCTTATACTTAAAGTTATGTTCACAAAAAAGTGTCAGCTTTGCATAAATCTCTTCAAATTTATGCACATCTTTCATCAAAATTCTACTCTTTTGACTTACTGCAAAAATAGTCCAAAAATAACCATTAACATCAGTTGCTTTATAGATTTTGATTCTGTTTCTAATACCTAAATCCTTCGGTGGGATCTCTTGCATCTTTTTAAAAATTTTACCCTTTTGTCTTAGGGAATCAACAACCATCTGCATATCTATACGACATCCTTTACGAGTATTTTTTCATAAATGCTTCACAATCTACTTTTGAAAGTGCTTTTGAATAGTAGAAACCTTGGATATTATGACATCCTGCTTGTACTAAAAACTCAACCTGTCCTTCTGTCTCCACACCTTCAGCAATTGTCTCAAGCTCTAAGTTTCTTGCCAAATCAATAATTGTTTTTACAATAGCAGCATCATCTTCATCCTCAGGTATCTCCATAACAAAACTTCTATCAATTTTTAGTTGAGAAACTGGAAGTTTTTTCAAGTAAGACAATGATGAGTAACCTGTACCAAAATCATCAATGGCAATAGAGATACCAAGACTTCTAATAGAGCGTAAAATGTCAATAGAACGTTCCGGATCTTTCATAATCTGAGACTCTAAAATCTCCAGTTCTAAAAATTTCGTATCTACACGACTCTTCTCAACGAGTTGGTAAAGCTCACTTCTAAAATCTTCACTTTCAAGTTTTTTCGTAGAGATGTTGATGGAGAGTTTTCCAGTATTATATCCAACGGCTCTCCACTCTACAAGTTGTTTTACACAGTGTTCCAGCATATATCTGTCAATCTCTACAATTAATCCTATCTCTTCAGCAAAAGGAATAAACTCTATAGGATAAAGTAGACCTTTTGTCGGATGCTTCCATCGAATAAGTGCTTCAAGTCCTACAATGCGCAGTGTTGTTGCATCTATTTTTGGTTGATAGTAAGCTTCAAACTCACCCTTACGCAAACCATTTCTGATATCGGCATCTAATTCTAGTCGTTTTCTGACTAATTCCGTCATTTTCTCATTATAAAACTGATAGGTATTTTTCCCGCTATCTTTTGCTTTATACATAGCTGTATCTGCATTTCTCAGAAGGATATCAGGATTCTCCCCATCTTGCTTATACACACTGACACCCACACTGAAAGTTGTATGTATCTCTACACCTAAGAGTAAAAATGGTTTTCGCATAACATCAAAAATCTTTTCAATAACTTTTATAACACTTACCTGATTGGCATTTGGCAGTAAAACAGTAAATTCATCTCCACCTATTCGAGCTACGGTATCATCTTCTCTTACACATGCAAGCAATCTAATTGCAATATTTTTCAGTAGCTCATCTCCGACATCATGTCCATAGGTATCATTGACCTCTTTAAATCTGTCTAAATCCAAAAAGAGTACAGCCAAAGATTGATGTTCTCTTTTAGCATGTTTAATACCTTGCTTCAATCGATCAAGGAAAAGGTTTTTATTTGGTAGTGCTGTCAAAGCATCATGGTGAGCAAGATATTTCATTTTCTTGCTCTGTTTTTGTAGCTCTTCTGTCTTTTCTTCTACAGCATACTCAAGTATCTCATTTTGTTGCTGTATAAATCGCTTATAATTAACATTATAGATAATATATAAAAAGAGCAGTAAAAAGAAAAAGATCAATACAAGTGTTTTAATAATGTTATCTCTTGTCTGATATATCTCACTTATATCTATTTCACTCAGTGGCTTTGAGATGATAAAATATGCCATCGGACGATTATCCATACCATCTACCTTCACTAGAGTAAAAATATAACCATTTCGTTCATCAATCTTATAACCATCAATCTCTGTAAAATAGTTGACGTTTCGTTTTTTTAAGATGTTAAAAATATGCTCATTACTGTGTGGATTTGCAATATAATAACCATTGATAAAGATACCGGAACTTGAACGTGTAAGTTGTTTTTTGTACTGTTTATCAACAACTATCAGAGTCTCATAACCCTTACTTTCAAGTTTTGCAACAAGTGAGTTGAACTTTGCCAATGTCTCAATCATTCCAATAAATCTGCCATATTTGTTAGACATAGGAACCATTGCTTTAAAAGTTAAATCAAACTTCCCAACACTAATTGTTGACATAACCTTTGGGAGACGTATCATTTTTGCAACATCCAAGCGAATACTCGCTACATTATCACCTTTTTGCGATGTCCAACTCCTATAAACACTTACACCGTTATCATCAATGATTTGAAACCAGACATTATCTAAAGATGTATATTTTTGGAGTAGCGATGAAAGATTGTTGAGTGCCAATTTACTATATTGTTTTGTTCTTATTATCTTCTTGACTATTTTATCTTCAGAGAGTGTCAAACAGACAAGCAGTACAGCTTCAGACTTCTCACGTATCAACAATTCAAGATCATTACGCATCTCTTTTGAAATTTCGAGATATTTTTTAGCCTTTAAGTCATCTACACGCTGTGTAGTATAGATATAGGAAAAGCTAAATATAATTGCCAGTAAGATAAAACCGACTAAAAAAACTCGAAACCCTCTGTTCATATAGTATCCAACTGCCTTATTTACTTAAACCCAGTTCGGCAAAGAGTGTCTCAAAATATTCACTCACTTCTAACAACTCTTCTTTTAAAAGACCAAAAGCCTTATCTTCTTCATACCACTCTTCAATACGTTTGACACTGTCACTTTTTTCATTGTCACTTAACTCTTTTGCCTTTGTAACAGCATCTTTGATTTTTTCTAAATGTTCTCTATGTTTATGTGCGCTCATTCTTTTTCCTTTTTAATAATTGTTATATTTTCCAGCTTCAATATCTACACGGATTGCATCTATTTTTTCTTGCATCATATCAATTAAGACCTTAGCCGCTTCTTTATCATCAGCCTCAGGAACATCCCAGTCTGTAATTTTCATATTTACTTTAAAAAGAAGCTCTAACTCTTTTTGAATCTCACCTTTTCTACTTAGCAACTCTTTGATAACCGTATCTTGCTGACTCATTTTTTCATCCTTCTTGTTTATTTCAATAAGTATGTCTTTTCATCCTTTCTCATAAAAATTGTACTCTTTTATTATAAATTATCACTTAACAACACCTTTGTTTTTCTTAGTAAAAAGAATAGTTCCCAGAAGCAAAATCGTGATAAACACTGCACCAGAAAGCGAAAAGTTTATCGCAACATAAAAACTGTACCGTGACCAGATAAGACCTATCAACAAAGCACCAACTGCACTGAAGATTGCAATACCCCCATAAAAAACACCATATACAAAACCTTGGGAGATCGCATTTTTAGAGATATATACACGCATAGCATTTAAAGATACAACAGTAAAAGCTCCAAAGAAAGCAAATGACAACCATACCAACTCATACTCCATCGATAGAAGTGAGAAAATCCCAAAAACATACGCAAACAAAAGTATGATTTTAGCACCCATTTTATCTATAAGTACTCCGCTGTAGTAACTTAAAACCACTTGTGTCAAAGTTGAAGTAATAGCCAAGAGAGGAATCTGTGAAAGTGTCATTCCAACATCTTTTGCACGCAGTAAAAAATATTGGTCACTCATAAAAAACAGTAGAAAGAAAAAGTAACTTCCTAAAACCCAAAAAAGCCTATAATCCTCTTTTTGAATTACAAAATTACTTTTTTTCTCTTTTTTCGGTGTATCTTTTACAAAAAACAGTACTATAAAAACACCCATCATTCCAGGTAAAAATGTCCAGGCAAATATACCTCTGATAAGCGTTTCATTCTGTATAGAAGAGAAGAAAAATACGAACACAATGATGAGTGAGCCCAGCATCTCCCCTGAGACATCCATCATCTTATGAAAACCAAAACTCTTCCCCTCTTTCTCTTTTTTACTGTAACTACTGATAAGTGCATCTTTAGAAGCACTTCTTATGGCTTTTCCCATCCTCTCTAACGAACGAAGCAATGCAACAGAAGTATAGGAGTATGAAAACGCAAGCAATGGTTTTGTGAGTGCAGATATCAGATAGCCCCCTGCTACAAAAGGTTTGACTATCTGATACCTGTCACTCAAGTATCCAAACAGAATTCGGAGTGCATACGATACAAATGTAGCAACAGCGATAATATAACCAAGCTTGTCAATACCCTCATCCAAAACATAAACTACAAAAACAGGTAGCAATGTCGTCACCATGGCTGACGCCATATCTGTAAAAAAACTAACCCAACCAATCGCTATTACATTTGAATTGATATTTTTCACAGATTTTCCTTTTCAAGTTTCATTGTAATCTCATAAAGAGAACTAATTGTACAACTTCTTCAATATAAATTACATTAGAGTCTCTATTTTTTGCTATACTTAAACAACACAACCTGACTGAAGAGGCTCTTAGATGCATGAGAAAAATTTAGATTTTAAAGAGTTACTTGCTATTGCCCTTGGAGGTATGATAGGTGGTGGTATATTTACGATACTTGGTATATCTGTATCTATGGTAGGGGCTCTTGCTCCATTTGCCATTGCTCTTGGAGGCATAGTAGCATGGTTTGCTGCTTATGCCTATGTAAAACTTGGAGTCTACTATAAAGATGAAGGTGCGACATATGCTTTTTTTAAAAGAACCTATCCATCTTCTCATTTAGCTGCATCCTTTATTGGTTGGTATACTATATTTGGGTACATTAGTACATTAGCTCTCTATGCTTACACATTCTCCTCTTATGTCATAAGCGGATTCGATTTTTCCCAGAATGAAGTCATACGAAAATTGGTCGCTATTGGCATTATTACCCTCTTTACACTGATCAATTTATGGAGTGTGAAAGGAATGGGACGTATTGAAGATGCCATGGTATATGCAAAACTGATTATTTTGATACTCATTTCAACGCTTTTAATATATTATGCAAAAGTTGATTTTCATACTTTTGCGATAATGATGCGAAATGATTTTCAAACAACACCATTTATGAGCATCTTAATAGTCTCTTCTGTTACTTTTGTAGCCTATGAAGGGTTTCAACTCGTTATCAATGCGGTCAATGAGATGGAGAATCCCAATAAAAATATTCCAAAAGCTATTTACAGCGCAATTATTTTAGTGGCACTCATCTATTTTATCATAGCTTTAAGTGCCGTATTAGCGATTCCAGCAGATGACCTCATACGCAACAAAGAGTCAGCATTAGCCTCTGGTGCAGGAGATATAATGGGAGATATTGGCCAAAACTTTGTTATCTTTGGTGCTATTTTAGCAACAAGCAGTGCTATTAACGGAACTTTATTTGGTTCTTCGAGACAAATGGCACGAATTGCCGATGATGGCTATCTTCCAATGATTCTATCTCACAGAAAAAACAATATTCCGACAACTGCCATCATAGCAATGGCTACTATTGCGGCTCTTTTAATTGCAATTGGCGGCCTCAGACTTATACTGGAGTTTGGCAGCATAACCTTTTTACTTGTATCCTTACTCATCTCTATTGCCAATTTTAAGATTAGAAAAGATACACACAGCTCTTATATTATAACTATAAGTTCCATACTTACCCTCTTTGTTGGGACACTACTTATTTTTTACTATGAATATAAAACAAATATGGAACAGCTACTCTTTATCGGAGTACTCTATATTACTTTAAGCCTTGGAGCTTTTGGATATGCAAATATACATAAAAAATTTACGCGCTTATAAATTATTCATAAAGTTGGGATATATTTTTTTAATAATAAAGTAGATTTTACAGCCGATACAAAAATTAAAAAATACATCAAGCAAAGAACAGCTCAAAAAGACTACTGCAATACCAAGTGAAATATCCCAGATATCAATATAATGTGAGACAATTAATAAAAAGATAAAAAAAAGTCCAAAGAAACCTGCAAGTTTTTTTGCACCACCGTCAGTAAACTTACTCTCTATTTTAAAAAAATCTTTTAAAAATGTAGCAAGCATATGAATGGGGGAGACTCCGGGATTTAAAAAGAGTTTCATAATAAAATCAAATGCTAAAAAATAGAGTATAAACACATTGTTTGTATAGAGATAAAGCATCACCAGCATCGCTACAAACAAAGAGCTGAAACGTGCAATATTTGAATCAACTTTTACAAAATTCAGTGGACAAACATTTGCCATAAAAAAATCACCTACCTTACGCTAAAATATAAATCAAATTTTAGTGATATAAACTTAAAATTCAGCTATACATTTTTCTTATACTTAGATATCCTATCTTTTCAAAGTTTTTATTACTGTTTTTATAGCTTTCATAGTACTCTCTTTTGCAAAGCAGCGACGCAGTGTACATGCAAGGTAATCATTATAGTTTTCTGCTTTTCTTAAAATGTAGGGATACCATATCTCTTCAATGTTTTTGCGTTGCTGTACAAGGTTTTTCTTTGAACTTTTTAGAACAACCATCCCATACTTCTGCATTAGGTAAGCTGAAGCCAAAGCAGGTACAGTACTCTGTTTTTCTTGCAGTTCGCTATGAAGATTTTTTAAACTCTCCTGCGCAAATTTTTCATAAGTAAACGAGGCTTTTAAAGCAGCAAGCTTTAAAATATTTTGCAGCATCTTAGACTGAGCGGAAGTATAGTACTTATCACTCAAATCAGCTTTTATATGTAAATCATCATCACTCAAGTACCAAATACCATTTTTATAAAACTTCTCTTTCGCCTGCTGTAAAAGATAAGCTGCAAAATCCAACCTTTTTTCATCATACTCTACTTCATAGGCAGCTATCAAAGCGGAGATAAAAAAAGCATAATCCTCCAAAAGCCCTTTTTGTGTTGGTCTACGTTTGGGAACAGTTTGATGGTACAAAGCTCCTTTATCAAACATTAGCTCTGTTAAAGCCTCTAGATGGTTTTTCGCTTTTAATGCATAGCTTTTATCTACAACTGAAGCTATGTAGAGGGCTTCTATCATCATCGCATTCCAAGCTGTATTTATCTTTTTATCTATAAAAGGATATGCTCTTTTCTCTCTTATCTTTTGCAACTCTTTTTGAAAGACTGTAAATCCTTTTGGGCGTTTATCTGTATAAAAGTTGATATGCACTTTGTCATGAAAGTTCCCTTCAAAACTAAACTCCATCGCTTCTTCTATGGCTTTTGCGTGAGGATTATGCCGCAAGGCTTTTTTAATCTCATCCTGTGTGAAAATAAAAAAGCCACCCTCTTGTGTATTAGAATCTGCATCACTAGCACTAAAATAATAGTCTTTATATAAAAAGTATCTATCAAGCATAGCGATACTCTCTTTTATTACATCTTTATAGAGTGGTTTTGCTTCTAATACATAGCCTCGTACATAAAGCGGTATCAACTCAGCCTGTGTATAAAGCATTTTTTCAAAATGGGGTATCTCCCACGCTTCATCGACACTGTAACGGAAAAAGCCGCCATCTACATGGTCATACAATCCTCGTAAGGTCATGATATCAAGCAGTTCAAAGTAGTTTTTCTTTAACTCTTTATTATCAGTAAGTTCAGCAAGTTGCAGTACTAAAGCAGTTTTTGCGGCCTGAGGGAATCGCTTACTTTTTCCAAAACCGACATCTTCACTGTCATACTCTTTTTTTATTGACCTTATTAAACTTTTGAGAGAGAGTTGCTTCTCTTTTGTACTTTTGGGGAAACGTTTTTGTATATGCCTATAGAGATACATATTTTTTTCTAAAAGTTTTTTATTTTCATAAATATTATGTAGTTTGAGGAGTAATGTATCAAATCCCTCTGCATAACTCTCATGTAAGGGTGGAATGTAGTTTGTTATGTAAAAAACCTTTTTATCTGCTGTCATAAAAAGATTGAGCGGCCAACCTCCAAATCGTCCATAATGTTTTTTATAAAGTTGTTGATAAAGCACATCCACATGTGGCAGCTCCTCTCTGTCTATTTTTATACATATAAAATATTTATTCAGTAGTTGCGCAATCTTTTTGTTTGAAAAAGACTCCTCTTCCATTACATGACACCAATGACAGGTTGCATAACCGATAGAGAGAAAAATTGGTTTTTGCTCTTTTTTTGCTCTTTCAAATGCTTTTTTCCCCCATGGCATCCACTCTACAGGGTTGTCTGCATGTTGCAAAAGGTAAGGTGATGTTTCCTTTTCCAGCTCATTTGTCAAAAGCTGTGTAGGTAACAGAAAAAAATGAGAAAAAGCGTTACATATATTGTCTTCATTTACTGATTATACTCCAAATAATTAAATGTGATGCATTTGTGATATAGGAAAATAAAATATATGTTATAATCTCTACTTAAATTTCGAAACAATTTCAAAGGACAAAAAAAAAGATGAAAAAAATCATAAGTATTCTTTCATTTGCACTTTTACTCAATGCAAATGATACGATGACTGATGCACTTTCACTTAATCAAGCACTTGATATTCTAAAATCTCAAAACTTAGAGATTAAAGCTGCAAAGCTTGATATAAAAAGTGCTCAAGCAGAAGCTGACAGTGTATCGGGAATGAATTGGGGTAAATTAACTTTCACGCAAGATGTTGCACGCTCAGATGATGCCGGGAATGTCTTTGGATTTAAACTCACCTCACGTGAGGCGACATTTGGAGATTTTGGTTTTGCAGATTTTCTATCACCACCTCCAGGTACTACAGATATCTTAAAAGTTCAACCAAATGACTTAAACTATCCGGAAGATAGAAACTTCTTTCAAAGTAAGTTAAAGTATGAAGTACCACTCTTTACAGGTTTTGCTATCAGCAGTTACACAAAGATCATGAATGAGATGACAAGACTCAAAACACTTGATAAAGAGAAAATTCTGACAGAAAAAACATATGAGCTTAGAAAAAGCTACTATGATATGGCTCTACTAAACTCATCTATCAAAAACTTAAATAAAATTTTAGAAAATATAAACACTTTGGAAAGAACAACACAGACAATGATAGATGTAGGGTATGCAAAGCATGTAGACCTCTTGGAAGTCAAAGCAAAAAAGGGAAATGTTGCGAGACTTTTGATTCAGATGGAAGCAAACAAAAAACTGCTCTATCACTACATCAGTTTTCTGCTCAATCAAAAGGTTGATGCTATCATTCCACCTGCTTCTGAAGTTGCAATGCCAAACTTTACAAATGAAGAGATCCTAAAAAGAAATATCGATATACAAAAAGCAAATACAGGTTTAGAGATAAGAAAAAGTATGCTTGATGCAAGTCAGGCAGTTTACTATCCAACACTTGGTGCTTTTGGAGAAGTAGCAACAGCAGATGATACATTTTTAGGCGATGCAAATGACCATAAAGCATATACAGTAGGTGCAAGACTTACATGGAATCTCTTTAATGGTGGTATAGACAGTGCAAAAGTTGAAAAATCAAAAATCGAACAACTGAAAATGAAATCACAAGTAGAGCTTGCAAAACATGGAATTGCTCTCAAACTAGATAAAATACGTACAGAAATTGAAAGTTCAAATGCACAAATCGCCTCTTTGAAAAAAGAGTTAGAACTTGCAAATGCAATCTATGAAAATTATGAAGGCAGATACAAAGAAAAACTTGTCTCTATGAGCGATGTTATCATCAAACAATCTGCTCAGATAGAGAAGATTTTACAACTGCAAGTTGCAAAAAACAAACGTATAGAAAAAATATTCGCTTTAGAAAAATTAGCAAATGGAGATAAATAGATGAAAAAAATACTACTGATACTAGCACTTGGTGCTTCACTTATGGCAGAAGTACTTACACTCTCGGGAAGTGTAATCTCAGACAACCAAAAGATGATTACAAGCCGTTTTATGGGCTTTGTGACAAGTGTCAATGTAAGTGAGGGTGAAAAGGTAAAACGGGGACAGATTCTTTATACTATTGACTCACGTGAGATAGATTCAGCAAAACGTCAAGCAGAGCTCAGCCTACAAATGTATGAAAATCAATATACAAATGTAAAGATCAACCTTGAACGTCACAAAAGACTCTTAGAAAAAGATATGGTTTCAAAATATGAAGTTGAAAACCTCGAACTCGCAGAGAAAAACCTCAGAGATATGGTTGCTATCGCAAAAGCAAGACTCCAAGAGGTACAAAATCAGTATAAATATCTCATTATCAAAGCACCAAATGACGGTGTTGTTGTTGCTAAGAATATAAAAGTCGGTGAGATGGCAATGCCTGGTATGCCTGCTATCATCCTCTCAGACCTCTCAAATCTTAAAATCCTGGCAGAGATCAGTGAAACTAATCTTAATGCTATTGCTTACGGAAAAAGAGTCAAAGTTGCGATTCCATCTATCGGATTTAAAACGATTGGGAAAGTCAATGCTATTATTCCTAGCTCAAACCCTATGACACATACTTTTAAAATAAAAATCAGTTTCAATAAAAACAATAACCAAAAAATTTATCCGGGTATGTACGCAACAGTTGACATAAAGGTAGATTAAGATGAAAGAGAAAGATTTATCACATATCAAGGTCATCGATTATGCAGGAAAACTTGCCAAAGGATTTTTATACAATCCTTTGACTGCTCTTCTTGCGGTTTTTCTATTGGTACTGGGATACATCTCACTGGAAGTTATGCCACGTGAGGAAGACCCGCAAATTGCCATTAGTGGTGGTAGCGTTATCGTTGTTGCACCTGGAATGAGTCCTAAACAGATAGAGAAAGTCATCGTTGAACCACTAGAGCAAAAGCTGCGTGAGATTAAGGGTGTTGAGCATATCTACTCTATGAGTATGGAAAATGTAGCTGTTGTTAATGTTATGTACTACATCGGTCAGAACCGTGAGATATCAAACCTCAAACTCTATGATAAAGTTATGCAAAACATGGACAAAATGCCAAAAAGCATCATGCAGCCGCTTGTCAAACCATTTGATATCGACATCGATATCCCAATCCTGACTGTAGCCTTTTGGAAAGACAAAAACTCAAAACTTCCATACAGTAAGTACCTAGAAACGATTCAAAACCTTAAAAAAGAGATCAGCCAGATAAATAACGTCTCAAAAACAACACTTAAAGGGGCACATAAAGAGCAGTACAATGTCAATGTTGACCTTTCAAAACTCAAAGGTTATCACATCTCTTTGGGACAGATCATGCAAGGTATTGGGGCAATCTCTAAGATTGCACCTGATGTGGATGCCCCAACAGAAGATGGAAAACTTGTGGTCTTTGGCGTTAAAAATGCAGTTGAGAGTATTGAAGATGTTGAGAATATCATTATTGCTCAGTACATGGGAAGTCCTATATACCTTCGTGATGTGGCAACAATAACAGACGGCATAGACTTTCAAAACAAACAGAGTGCTTCACTCATTATGAAAGATGACAGCCAACTCTTCAGTACCCCTCAAATCACACTGACAGTTTCAAAACTTGCAGGCTCTAATGCTGTTTTTGTTGCAGATGATGTCAAAGAGATGTTAGAGAAGTACAAAGAGAGACTCCATCAACTAGGAATCAACTATAAAATTACACGTGACTATGGTGTAAGAGCGGATGATGCCGTAAATGAGCTTGTTCATCACCTTATCATCACTATTGCTATCATTGCTGTAATGCTGGTCTTTTTCCTTGGTTGGAAAGAGTCTCTTATTGTCACTTTTACAGTACCTGCAATTTTGGCAATCACGCTTTTTGTTGCTTATATGACAGGTCAGACTATCAACCGTATCACACTATTTGCATTCCTGCTTTCACTTGGTCTGCTTGTTGATGCCGCGATTATTGTAATTGAGAACATCCACAGACATCTTCATGACCATGACAGTGAACATAAAGATATGGATACACTGCTTATCAAAGCAACAGATGAGATCGGACGTCCTACAAACATTGCAACATTGGCAATTATCTTGACAATGGTACCTATGATGTTCGTTGGTGGAATGATGGGTGAGTTTATGAAGCCGATTCCACTCAATGTTCCAGTTGCACTACTTGCATCACTTATAGTTGCTTATATCTTTACACCGTATCTCAGTAGAAAGCTACTACGCCGTCAAGAGGATGGAGCCCACCATCATAAGATTGCAACAGAGGAGGAGAAGTAATATGCCACACCATCATCACAAGGGTAGAAAATTTGAAACTTTTGTATACAATATCTTAAACAACCCTTCGAAAAAAATATTTGTAATTATTGCAACACTTTTAGCACTTGTTGGCAGTATTATGATGCTTCCAACAAAGACTGTTGTAGCAAGAATGCTACCGGGAAAAAGTGCAAATACTTTTAATGTTTATGTAACAACACCTGCAGGAAGTTCCATTGAAGAGACACAAAAAGTTTCACAGTGTGTAATTGATCATCTTATCAAGGAAAAAGAGGTTACAGACATTGAATCTTTTTACGCTCAAGGTGCACCGCTTGATTATGCGGGGCTTGTAAAGGGAAGTGCTCTGAAACAGGGGGAACGTTTTGCAGAAATCGTTGTAAATCTTACAGATAAACATGAAAGAGCCGAAAAGTCTTTTACAATGGTACACAGACTCCGTCCCCAAATCAAAGATGCATGTGGCAATATCATAAAAGGAACTACAATAGCATTTATTGAGATGCCGTCAGGTCCTCCAACACTTGCATCTATTGCAGTTGAAGTTTATGGTCTTCACAACAATGAAGTACTGCAAATTGCACAGGATGTAGCAAAAATTCTTAAAGCAACGCCAAAACTCGTTGATGTCGATATTATGAGTGAAACACCATATGATAAGTATCAGCTCGTACCACTCAAAGATAAAATTGCAAAGAGTGGACTCAGTGTTGAGCAGGTAAATAACATTTTATACCTTGCTTTTAAAGGGATGAATGTTGCAGTTAAAAATACTATTGAACTAAACGATCAAGTCGGTATCTTTATCTCCTTAAGCAAAGATTCCAAAACGCTTTCTAATCAGGGACTAAGAACTTTAAGAGCAAAACTCAGCTCTTTATATCTTATGAATAAAAAAGGGATGATGGTCCCACTTACAGAGATTGTTGATATTGTTAAGATAAAATCAACACCGACTATCTATCATAAAGATTTGCGAACGATGGTCAATGTTACAGCTGAAACAGATATGGAATCACAGGTCTATCCTCTGCTTGAAGCAAGAGAGAAAATGATAGAGTACTTCCAGTCACATGGTTTTGAAGTAAAAAAAGCTCCGGGAATCTCTACTTATATGTTTGACCTGACACTGATTAATCAAAAAACAGGTCATGAATTTTTGCTTCGCTGGGATGGAGAGATGAAAGTAACACTTGATACCTTTAGAGACCTTGGTGCTGCATTTATCGCTGCACTTATTCTAATCTATCTTTTACTTGTTATCTACTATAAGTCTTTTGCTATCAGTGGTATCGTTCTTGCAGGAAGCTTCTTATCTATCATTGGTGTAATTGTTGGTCACTGGGTAGCTGACCTCTTTACAGTTGATGTTTTCTTCCTTACAGCTACGTCATTGATTGGTTTTATTGCACTTATGGGTATTAGCTCACGGAACTCTCTTCTTCTTATAGATTTTGCTAAATCTTTAATGGAGGAAAAAGGCATAGAGAAACGACATGCCATCGCCATTGCAAGTGCTACAAGAGCAAAGCCTATTATGCTAACTGCAATTGCCATTATCTTAGGTTCAGCGCTTCTTGCAAGTGATCCTGTCTTTGGTGGACTTGGAGTAGCACTTATCTCTGGAACAGTTGCAGCTGTTATTGTTTCACTTATTTTTATTCCAGTTCTTATGGATAATACAAAAGCTATCTAATAGCTTTTGTTAACAAACAAAAATGTTCTGTTATTTGCTATAAAAGTATTAAACGAACACTATAATTTTAAGTATTCTATGCTTTTTCTTTAGATTTATAAGAAATAATTGCTATTTGTCATATTTTCAACAATAAAATACAAAAAGTGTGTTTGTTTATTTGAAATAACTAACTGTTTTGGATAAAATGTTTGTTAATAAATAGTTGTCCGCTCGCTTCGCGACCGGACAACGGGGGCGCGGGTTGAACACCCGCTAGTCATCTGTCGCAAAGCGCAAGACAACAAGCGGGAGGAGCGAACAACCATTTGAAAACATAAATGTTTGAAAATGGCAGTCACTCACCCGCGCCCCCGTTATGAGTCAAAAGGAATTTAATTGAGTGCCATAAGTATTAAGTCCATTGTTAGTGATATAGAAGATAAAACTAATGCTTCACTATTAGTTTACCCACGGAAAAGAATAATTTTTACAGGTGAGACAAGTGACTCTCAATCAATTGCAATAGTTACTCCTGAAAGTAGTTTAAATGCTAGTGAAAAAGGTTTAGTTGATTTTACTCTAATTCAAAAAAATATTTTAGATGATTTTGATGTGGCATTAATAATTTTTAGATTAACTAATGGTGAAGTGTTCTATACTGATTATGAAACATTAAAGATTTACCTTACAGCTGAAAACATGACTTACAATGAGAGAGCTTTTGAGCATTGGAAGCTTCACATCTACCCTAATGAAGAAGTTGTTAGCATCAAAGAAAAAAACAATAAAGTGCGGATGGAAAGAAGTTTTAAATATTTAACACAAAATAGTTCAATAATTTACCCTGATGATATTAATGATAATGGACTTTTTGAAGGTGCAAAAAAGAGAGTTACAGTAAATTTTTATGAGAGAGACCCTAAAGCAAGAAAAGTTTGTTTGGAACATTACGGATATAATTGTAATATCTGTAAATTTAATTTTGAAAAGAACTTTGGAGAAATTGGAAAAAACTTTATACATGTGCATCATATTAAGCCATTATCTGAAATTAATCAAGAGTACAAAGTTAATCCAATCAAAGATTTAATACCGGTTTGCCCAAATTGTCATGCAATGCTACATAAAAAAGTACCTGCATACAGATTAGAAGAACTCAAAGATATTATTAACAGAGACTCATAACAAAACAGAGTAGCCAATAAATTACCTAGCGGCAATTTATTGGCTATACTCAGTCGTTAAAAAAAATATTTACAGATTTTTCACCAATTACTAAGTAATTGCTTTTTCAGGGGATATATTTAACTACTCCTATAAAAGAAGTAGTTAAAAGACTTATAAACGAGCGTAGCTTACGCTTTTACAAGCTTCAAGTGAAGCTAACTCTTCAAGTGTTTTGTCACTTACTGCAGTATCTACAAGAATAACTGCCAGTGCTTCTTTATTTGCACTACGAGCAAGTGAGAAATCTGAGATGTTAACATTATTGTTTGCTAAAATTGTTCCAACACTTCCGATTACACCTGGTACATCAGAGTTTTTAAAGAGAATCATATCACCTTTAATTGCTACCTCATTATCAAAACCATCAATTGATACAATACGCTGAACACCATCATCAAAGATAGTAGCAGAAATAGTCGTAGTACCCTCATTTGTAGTCAGTTTTACCGTAATAAGGTTTTTGTATACGATAGAGTCACCAAGGTTTTCAGCCTCAACCTCAATACCTTTCTCTTTTGCAACAAAGTCAGCATTTACATAGTTGATAGTCTCAGATGAGTGGCTCATAGCTCCAACTGTTACAAAAGTAGCAAGTGAATCAACATAGTTACCTATCTCTCCGTTACCGCCAACTTTGATAGAGACGATTTTAGACTTGTTAATCTGAGAAGCCATAAAACCTATTTTTTGTCCCATCTCTAAGAATGGCTTTACAAATGGAGGAATTTTACTCTCATCAATCGGTAAGTTCATTGCATTTGGATATGCGATGCCTTTTGCAGCTGCGATTGCATTCTCTGCAGCCTGTGTACCGATGTTGTACTGAGACTCGTATGTATTTGCACCTAAGTGCGGAGATACGACAATATTGTCCAAATCCAAAAGCTTGTTATTGATTGCCGGCTCTTTACCAAAAACATCTATCCCTGCAAAACGGATTTTTCCGCTTTTAAGCCCATCATAGAGTGCATCTTCATTATACAAATCACCTCTGGCACAGTTTACAAGAACCACACCGTCTTTCATCTTAGCAATCTCTTCTGCACCGATGATACCGATAGTCTCTTTGTTTTTAGGAGTATGAATCGTAATAACATCACACGCTAAGATATCATCAAAGTTCTTTGTATATGTCATATCAAGGTCAGTTACTTTAGATGGGTTGATATATGGGTCATATGCTACGATATCCATCTCAAATGCTTTTGCACGTTTCGCAACACGACTACCAATGTTACCAAAACCAATAACACCAAGTTTTTTACCCTTAAGCTCATACCCGTACCACTTCTCTCGTTTCCAGATTCTTTGGTTTTTGAGATGGTCATGAGAGTATGGGAACATTCTCATACAAGAGAGCATATGTGTCATAGTAAGTTCAACTGCAGCGATTGTGTTTGCAGTCGGTACGTTCATAACGATGATACCTTTTTTAGAACATCCTGGGATGTCAACATTATCGACACCAACACCAGCACGAACGATTGCTTTTAGGTTTGTAGCATGTTCAATGAAAAAAGCATCAACATCTGTTGAACTTCTTGTGATAGCAACATCTGCAGTTGGAATGATTTTTTCAACAAGCTCTTTTTTATCAACATCTGCTGCCATAACAAAGTTGATAGATTCATCATCTTGAAGCATTTTTAGACCCGCTTCATGAATATGGTCACATACGACTACTGTATATTTTTGCATTTTAATATTCCTCTTTATATGGCTTGATTTGTGCCAAGATTTTATAATTTTTCAGTACATTAACTAAGGAGTGTAATTTACCAATATTTTTTGAATAAATAAGTAATTCTACACCCTGCTTATCTTTTTTTAAGAAGTATTTAAGTCCATGGCGTTTGAGCTCTTCTTTAAGACAAAAGAGTTGATATGGGTCTTTCAATACTGCTGATAATTTATAGGTAATAGTTTTAGTTATTTTTTCATTTAGATCAACTTCTACATACACTTCATTTACAGGATAAAAGTACCCTTTTTTCTGTGTTTGTGACAGATGATTGAGCCAAATCTTCTCTTTTGACTTTGGTGTGATTTCTTCGCTCTTTAGTTTGAGTGGTTCACTCTCTATCAAAACCTCTTCAGAGTTGATAGAGACAAGAAAAATAGTTATGAAGATGGCAACTCCCAGTGCTAAGAGAGGAGCAAACCATTTCATAATCTTTTGCATGAAAAGTTCTTATTTAAACTTATCTTTGATTAAGTCACCTAAAGAGTGTGACTCATTATCATTAATCTCTTCAAGCATTGCTTGATTTTTAATGTAATCTAATTTTTTAACAGAAAGACGGATACGATCACGACGAGTATCGATGTTAGCAACTGCTGCTTCTATCTCTTGACCTGACTCTAACTCCTCTTTGTTCAGTGGAGCTAAATCTTCATCACGGATTAACGCGTCAACACCATCTTCTAAAGATACAAATACACCGAAGTCTTTAATATCACGGATAGTACCTTTTACGATAGAGTTTACTTTGTGTGTTTTAGCAAATTGATCAACAGGAGACTCTAAAAGAGTTTTTCTGTTTAAAGAGATCTTTTGGTCTTGCTCATTGATTTTAGCAATTTTTACTTCAACCTCTTCACCAGATTTCAGTACATCTTTTGCTTTTGTATTTTTGTCCCAAGAGATATCTTGGTTATGTAAAAGACCTTCAACACCATCGATGCGAACAAATGCACCAAAGTCAGTCAGTGATGTAACTGTACCAGTTACGATATCACCTTCGTTATATTTCTTCAAGAACTCATCAAATGGTTTTGGAAGAAGTCTTTTTAATGATACACGAAGTTTATGAGTTTTAGGGTTAATCTCGATTACTTCAACATCAATCTCTTGACCTACTTCTAAATAGTCACCCGGATTTTTAACATTTTTGTTCCAAGTAATTTCTGAGATATGTAAGAAACCTTCGATGTCGTTTCCTAAATCTACAAATGCACCGTAGTTTTCAATGTTTGAAACAGTTACAGTGATAGTATCACCTTCATCAAGCTCAGACTCTACTTCAGCCCATGGATCTGGATGAACTGCTTTGATAGAGAGTGAAAGGTGACGCTTATCTTTATCATAAGAGATAGCTTTTACAGTTACCGGATCACCTTCGTTATAAAGTTTTGACGGATTAACCGGCCCTTTATAAGAGATCTCGTTATAGTGAACAAGTCCATCAACACCACCAACATCAACAAACATACCGTATGAAGTGATTTTCTTGATAACACCTTCAACTACAACATCTTCTGCCATAAGTTGATCGATGATCTCTTTTTTCTTCTTACGCTCTTCGTTGAAAAGTTTTCTACGAGAAACGATGATTGAGTTCTCTTCCGGGTCAATTTTAACAACCTGTGCTTTGATCTTACGACCTACTACATCATCACTGTCTTTAAAAGCAGCAAGTGAACGTGGCATAAAGAAAGAGACTGCATCAGCTTCTACTACATAACCACCACGGTTTTTCTTTGTAATAACACCTTCGATTACTAAGTTTTCAAAATCTTCTTTGTGTGCATCAATAAACTCAATAGTTTTCTCTTGCTCTAACACTTTTTTGTAAGAGATTTTAGGACGCTCATTGTAGTATCCCATAATCATTACTTTGATTTTATCACCAGTACCAAATTTCAGTTCACCGTTCTCATCACAGATCTCATCTAAATTGATAATACCTTCTAGTTTATCACCTACACCTACTAATGCTCTGTTATCATCAGCCTGAATCTCTACTATTTCGCCTTCTACTATACGGCTTGTCTCTTGTTGTTTTTCGCTTGCAGCAAACATCTCTGCAAAATTTTCTTCTTCTTCAAATGATTCGTTATCGAACGCCATTGCCTATCCTCTGTTACATAAAAATTGCGTGATTATAACTAAAATATGATTATATTGGTATTAAACTTGGGAAGTTTTGGAGAATTTAGCTTTTCCTGTTTCCATGTTTTCTATGAAAACAAGAAATCTTTAAAAGAGAAAAAGCTCTTTAATTGACACCTTTTTGAATGGCATCCACAACATTTTGGATAATCCAGTCAGGTGTGGAAGCCCCGGCTGAGATACCACATAGCTCTTTGCCTTCAAACCATGACATATCTATCTCATT
Organism: Sulfurimonas sp. NWX79; assembly: GCF_039667035.1. Classification (NCBI taxonomy): domain Bacteria; kingdom Pseudomonadati; phylum Campylobacterota; class Epsilonproteobacteria; order Campylobacterales; family Sulfurimonadaceae; genus Sulfurimonas; species Sulfurimonas sp. NWX79. The sequence continues at coordinate 121,739 of NZ_JALCZL010000001.1, read as the reverse complement.
TTCATCTTCGATATGATACGAATCGGGACAGTTTTCATGGGCTATGTTAAAAAGCTGCTTTGTATTTGAAGAATTTTTTCCACCGATGATTATCATCACATCGGCACGCTTAGAGAGCTTTCTCGCGGCATCCTGATTTTCAAAGGTCGCATTACAAATAGTGTTAAAGACACGTACCTCTTTATAACGAGGAATAAGATAGTTTGCTATCTTCATATAGTCTTCAACTTTTCTCGTTGTCTGGGCAATCAAAGCGATACGTTCATGGAGTTTTAAATCTTCTAAATCTTCTACTTCCGTAACAACGGTTGCACCATGTGTAGCGTATGATTTCACCCCTTTTATCTCCGGATGCTTCTCATCGCCAAAGATAACGACACTGTACCCTGCTTCACTCATCTCTTGAGCGATCTCTTGGGGTTTTGTCACAAAGGGACAGGTTGCATCAACAACATCAACACCGCTCTCTTTTAAAGCTTTAAGCTCATCTTTGACTATTCCATGCGTTCTTACAATCGCCTTGTCACCTGGCTGGAATGTTGTAAAATCCTCAACAAGCCCTACTTTGTAGTCACTGTCGAGTCTTGCTATCTCTTTGGAGTTATGAATAAGCGGTCCATAGGTTGCCGCATTTCTATTCTCTTCTGCAATCTTAATCGCACGCTTTACCCCAAAACAAAAACCATAACTCTCAGCAAGTTCTATTTTCATTTTGCAAACTCCACATCTGTAATCTTTTGCAAGAGTTCAAAAAAGTTTGGAAAAGAGGTATTGATACACTCTAGGTCAGTTACTTTCATGCCACAACGAAGTCCCGCGATAATAAAGCTCATAGCTATTCTATGGTCTCCATCACTCTCAACCTCTGCTGATTTTAGCTCACCACCGACAATTCTATAACCATCTTTGTACTCATGCACTTCAATACCACAAGCACGAAGTCCTTCGACTACCGTTGCAATTCTGTCAGACTCTTTAACACGTAACTCTTCGGCGTTTTTAACAAGACTCTCACCCTCAGCACATGCCATAGCGATACTTAAAGCAGGAAGTTCATCAATAAGCCAAGAGATATTATCCTCTATTACAATACCATGTAAAGGAGCATGTTTTACTTTAATATTTCCAACTGGTTCATACTTGTTATCACGCAGTTCATAAGAGATATCTGCACCCATACGTTCGAGTGCTTTAAAAGCCTCTATACGCGTAGGATTGAGCGTTACACCTTCGAGTGTTACTTCACTTCCCGGAGTAATAGCAGCGGCAACTGCAAAGAAAAATGCAGAAGATGGGTCAGCAGGTACTCTTATTTTAAGAGGTAAAAGTAAGCCCTCAAGCGGTGTAACAGTAGTTTTTAGTCCATCTACTTCAATCTTTGCACCCATTCCACGCAGCATTCTCTCCGTATGGTCACGTGAGAGTTCCGGTTCTGTATAGCTACAAACACCATCGGCTCTCAGTGCTGCTAAGATCATACACGACTTCACTTGAGCTGATGCAATTTTAGACTCATAATCAAAAGCCTTCAGTGATGCACCGCGAATAGAGAGCGGTGCCAAATCACCATGCTCACGCCCGTCAATCTTTGCACCGATGCTGATAAGTGGAGCCGTTACACGCTTCATCGGACGACGACGCAGATACTTGTCTCCTGTTAGGACAAAATGTCCCTCAGCTGAGCTTAAAAGCCCGCAGAAAAGACGCATTCCCGTTCCCGAGTTTCCACAATCTAAAATCTCAAATGGCTCTTTGATACCATCAGAAGATATTTTAATGGTTTTGCCGTCATCTTCAACTTTTGCACCGAGATTTTTAACGATTTCCAAAGAGTTTAAGGTATCTTCAGCACGTAAAAAGTTCTCAATTTCACTCACTCCGTCTGCAAGCATTGCGAACATTACACTTCTGTGCGAAATGGATTTATCGGGTGCGATCTCTGAGATACTCAGTGCAAAATTTTTAGCTGAAGTGACAACAACACTGCTCATTATCTTAATCCTATACCTAGTTGAGAACCTAACTGTTCTAAAATCGTTTCCATTACATTTGTTATTTCTTCTTCTTCAAGAGTTTTTGCAACTGACTGCAGAACAAAACGGATAGAGAGACTCATATTTTCACCAAGTGTTTCATCTGTATATTTATCAACCGGATAAAAACGAACTAAGTTAGGTATTTTTGATGTTTCTATTATCTCTTTTACTTTTTCATACGGCATATCTTTTGGCATAATGAGACTTAAATCTCTAAAAGATGCCTGATATTTTGATCTTTTCTGAGCTGTTTTGAGCTCATAGCTTAACTTGTCAAAATCAAGTTCACACATAAATGTCATATCTAAATCATACGCTTTTTCTACTTCCGGATGTACTCTAAAGAGCTCACCGATCACTTCACCATTTTGTACTACTGCAGCACACTGGTAGATGTGTGAAAGTTTATGCTCTGTCGTATGCTCACGCAGTACTACATCACCGATAATATCTGCAATCTTTTGAACAAAACCTGCAAAATCAACTTTTGCAGGTTTTCCTGTATTACTCAGTGATTCATTCTCTCTTTGGCCACTGAAAAGAAATGCAGCTTTGAGCGTCTCTTCTCTTGTCGGTGAGAAAACAGAACCAACTTCAAAGAGTTTTACAGATGCATAACCATTTTTTACATTTTGTGAAGCTGCCTTTAATAGTCCTGTTAAAAGTGTAGGACGTAAAGTATCGAGTGTTTGAACGATCGGATTTAAAAGTTCAAGTTCATCTTTTGTTGTTTTAAACCCATAAGATTCCAACACTTTTTTCTCATCAAATACAAAGTGTACTGATTCAAAAAATCCGCTTTGTGCCGCTTTTTTTCTGTATACAGAGCGTTTTTTATAAGCAAAGTAGTTATCTTCGAGTCTGTTTGCCTCTTGGAGTAAGAAGGGTTTTGAAGGGATATTATCAATCCCGACCATTCTTACAATCTCTTCCACGATATCTTGTTTATTGACAATATCATGACGGAACTGTGGTACGGTAATGACAAAGTTGTCCGTTGAAGATTTTGATGTGTCAAAACCTAAGTTTTTAAGTATCTTGGCAATAACACTTTTGTCAATCTCCGCACCGATAATCTCGTCGATTTCCTGTTTTGTCACTGTGACAATCTTCTCTTTGAATGATTTAGAGAGCTCTACCGTACCGCTGAAAGTAGTAGAGTTCGAATACTCCTCAATCAAATCAATACAGTAAGAGAGTCCAGCTTCGAGTTCAGGCTCACTTCCACGTGAGGTTTTATAAAACATCGGACCTGATTCTATCTTAGACTCTGCCATCTTTTTCGAGATAATGTCCGGTGGAATGTAAGAGGCTTCAAGAACGACAGTACCACTGCCCTCTTTCATCTTCGACTCTTCTTTTTGGATGATTCCAACAATGGATGCGATCTCTTTTTGCTCATTTTCAATACATGCAAAACCATGTTCATCTTCTCCAAGAATCACTTTGCCCATCTTCTCATCATCATGTGCAAAAAAGTTATGTCTGTATGCTCTGAGTATTACTCCCGTAGAGTGTGTTACATAGAGCATCATAGACTCTACATCACATGCTCTGCTCTCTTCGATTTGCGCAAGTCTGAGTTTTACAATAAACGGCAGTGTGAGCTCTTTTAAATCCAGTGCTTTGTAGCGAAGATTTACATCCAAATCTTTTTCATGTACTAGTGAGAGTATACGTCCAATACCTCTTTTTTCGTCATTATCAGTTACCGTGTACTCTTTTACCGGTCTGTCAAATGCAGCTGAAAGGTCACGTGCAACACCACGAATACTCAGACAGTCTCCTCTGTTTGCAGTAAGTTCTATCTCGATTAAATCATCATTAAAGAAAGGATTTTGATTGACTTCCTGTCCAAGTTCAAACTTTCCAATGCTGCTGTCAAGCTCCATAATTCCATTACCTGTATCAGGCAAACCTAACTCAGAAGAAGAACATATCATCCCCTCAGAGTCAACTCCACGCAGTTTTACAGGTTTGATAGCCATCCCGTTTGGCATTTCAGCACCGATTGTTGCAACGGCAACAGTGAGTCCTGCACGAACATTTGAAGCTCCACAAACAATCTGACGTGTTGCACTGCCGATATCTACTTTACAAACATTGAGCTTATCGGCATCCGGATGTTTTTCACATTCTAAAACTTTTCCGAAAACTATCTTTTTAGGAACTCTGTACTCATGAACACGATCTACTTCTAAACCAATGGCATTAAATGTTTTCGCAATATCTTCTGTAGAAATTCCCTCAAGGTCTATCCACTCTTGTAACCAAGATCTTGTAACTATCATTGAAATTGCTCCAGTAATTTAATATCGCCTTCAAACAGTGAACGAAGGTCTCCAATCTGATGAATCAGCATTGCAAATCTCTCTACTCCAAGACCAAATGCATAACCGCTGACATCTTTATAATTAACCGCTTCAAATACATTAGGGTCAACGATTCCGCATCCAAGTACTTCAAGCCAGCCCGTATGTGAACATACACGACACCCCTCACCTTTACAAAAGACACAAGAGATATCTACTTCGGCAGAAGGCTCTGTGAACGGAAAGAACGACGGGCGAAAACGTACAGCCACATCACCGAACATATACTTCAAAAAGTCCTCTAAAATAAACTTCAGATTTGCAAAAGAGACTTTTCCGGCCTCATCAACCAAAAGCCCTTCAATCTGGTGAAACATCGGTGTATGCGTAAGGTCATAATCACGACGAAATACGGCACCTGGAGCTATCATACGAATAGGCGGTTTCGTCTCAAGCATCGTTCTGATTTGTACAGGAGAGGTATGCGTGCGAAGAAGCATCTCATCTTTAAAGTAAAAAGTATCTTGCATATCACGTGCCGGATGGTATTTTGGAAGATTCAGTGCTTCAAAATTGTGAAAGTCATCCTCTACCATTTTTCCGGTTTTTACTGCAAAGTTCATTGATGAGAAGTACTCTACGATTCTGTCCATCGTCTCCATTACCGGATGCAGTGCTCCTGCTGATGAAGAAGTGCTAAACATAGAGACATCAATAGCTTCTGCTTTCATAGCCTCTTTAAGTGCTTCAGTTTCAAGCACTATTTTCTTCGCTGTAAATTCATTCATCAGGTTTTGTTTGTGTGCATTGAGATCTTTTGCAAATTGCGCTTTTTGCTCATTTGGAACATCTTTCATCTTAGCGAACTCAGCTGCCAAGACACCTTTCTTTCCAAACAGTGCAATACGTATCTCTTCTAATGCATCAATGCTTGTTGCTTCGTTTATTTTATCGTACCACTCTTTCAATTGAGAGTCTCCATAATTGTAAAATTTTAGAGAGATTATAGCAAATATAATTTATAAACAGCTTCATTTAGCGTATTATGTGCTACAATAAGTCAAAAAAGAAGGAAAATAATATGTGTTTATTTTGTAAGATAGTCAACAAAGAGATACCTGCAAATATCATTGCAGAAGATGAGAATTTTTTAGCATTTCATGACATTAATCCAAAGGCACCTGTACATATTTTGGCTATTCTAAAAATTCACGTTGAGAGTTTTAATGAAGTAACACCAGAGACGATGGCAGGAATGACAACATTCATTCAAGAAGTAGCACGTGAGACAAAAATAGATGAGAGCGGATACAGAATCATTACAAATGTCGGTGAAAATGGTGGTCAAGAGGTAAAACACCTCCATTTTCATATCCTTGGAGGGGCAAAACTTAAATGGGGTCACTTCAGTGATGCAGACCCAAAAGACTTCATATAACACAATGTTTAAAACATTCGTAGCATCTGCACTCCTTATATCGTGTGCATCTGCTATATCCTCTTTTGACTCCTATAAAAAATCTCAAAAAAGCAATTTTACGCAAGAAAAATCACAGTTTTCAGACTACAAAAAAGCCCAGCAAAAAGCTTTTAGCTCCTACATCAAAGAGTTAGAGAAATATTGGAAAAAACCAATAATGACGAGCAAGAAAAAACTCGTCTCCTATGCAAAAGACAAAAAAAGTCGTACTATCATAGATTTTGGACATAACAGACTCACTATTGAAACATTGGCAAAAGAGACTCAAGAAGCAGAGCAAAAACTCTCTTTAGCTTTGGTACAGGCTGTCACTTTTAATACAGAAGATTTTTATAACAACGATGAGTTTGAGCAGCAACTAGCAAAGATAGAAGCATCTCATAAAATAGCAACACCAAAAATTGATGCTGAACCTGTTTTAGCACCCATTTTTTTTAAAGAACAACCGACAAAAAAAAGTCTCTATCACTTTGTGAAACACAATATCACGCCAGAGAAAATTCAAATACAAAAAAGTTCAAAAATCAAAACAGACAAAGTCTATACGCTTACTATTTCTCTTCCAAAAGATGCAACAATCAAGCGCTCATTTATCTACTATGAGGATGTAAAACGAGAAGCAACAAGACAACAGATTCCACTTGCTTTGGTTTTTGCCATTATACATTCAGAGAGTAGTTTCAATCCGATGGCACGCTCTTACGTACCTGCATACGGGTTGATGCAAATCGTACCCCGTACTGCCGGAATTGACGCTTACTATCATCTTTATAAAAAGAAACGTCTTGTAGGGAGTTCCTATCTCTACAACTCCAAGAACAACATAAAAATGGGCTCTGCATATTTGCATGTTCTTTATTATAAATATCTTCATCACATCAAAAACCCGACAAGCCGTCTCTACTGTACTATAGCAGCGTATAATACCGGTGCAGGAAACGTAGCTCGTGCATTTGTAGGGACAAATGATACCTACAGAGCAGCACAAATGATAAACAGACTTACACCTGAGGAAGTCTATACAAGACTACTGAAGGATTTACGTTACAGTGAAGCGAAAAGATATTTGATGAAAGTAAGAAAAAGAATGAAGCTCTATAAGAAGATTTATGAGAGTTAGAGAGTTATCTCTCTAACTACAACAAGCATCGATCTCACCAAGATCGATATTACTGCCACCGCCACTGATAACTTTCTCATTTTCGCGAATCATCTTACCATTGTGTTTTACAGAGTAACTGATTTCTGTTGTATCACGAATAGTATTGATAGTTGAACAGTATGTCTCAATTGAAGCCGCAACCCAACGAGCTGCCTGAACATCATCACCATCAGAGTTAAATGAATAATCAAGATGGAGTTTCACGAACTTTCTTGGATGATCTTCTGCACGTGTTGCATCACCCTCTACTACCAAATCAGTTACACTGAAACCTTGATTTTTTGGAAGTAGTACAATATCTGTAGCACTACAGGTAATGATTCCTGAGAGAAAATACTCTACCGGTGAAATGGTAGGACAGTCAATAATAAAACTTGACTTTTCCGTCTTTGCCTCAAATTTCATCGCATCTTTATGTGTAATCGTTACTTTCATATCACTTACTCCTTGTTTTGTAGATAATTTTTAAAATATTGTAGCTGTTCTTTTGTTCTCTCTTGTGCCGTTCCACCCTGTGATGTTCTTGCATTCATAGAGTGGCGAAGTCCAAGATACTCCATAACATCTTCATTGATACGTTCATCTATCTCTTTTAAATATTTAAATTCTATTTTTGAGAGATCCACACCAAGCTCTTCACCTTTTGCTACTGCACGACCTGTAATAAAGTGTGCCTCACGGAAAGGAATGTTGCATTTCTCAACCAGATAATCAGCCAGGTCTGTAGCACTCAAATGCCCTATTGCACAGGCATTTTCCATATTATCTGCTTTTACCTGCATGGTCTTGATTGCTTCTTTTAAAATCTCCAAGGAAATCTCAGCAGTCTCCACTGCATCAAAGACACCCTCTTTATCCTCTTGCGTATCTTTATTGTATGCCAGTGGCAGACCTTTCATAACCGTTAAAAGCCCTACAAGTGCGCCATAGACACGACCAGTTTTCCCACGTAAAAGTTCCGGTACATCCGGGTTTTTCTTTTGTGGCATGATTGAGCTTCCTGTTGAGTACTCATCTGAGAGCTCAATAAAACCAAACTCATAACTGCTCCACATTACAAGCTCTTCTGATAATCGTGAGATATGCATCATCATTGTAGAGATGTTAAAGAGAATTTCCAGAGCGAAATCTCTGTCACTAACCGTATCCAAACAGTTCACACTGACACTATCAAAACCTAAAAGCTCTGCAGTATACTCACGGTCAACATTATGCGGTGTTCCTGCAAGTGCTGCACATCCAAGCGGAGAGACATTATTTCTCTCACGTGAGCTCTCAAATCGCTCGATATCACGTTTGAACATTGACAGATATGCACCTAAATGGAAACCAAAGTTAATCGGTTGCGCATGTTGGAGATGTGTCATTCCAGGGATGAGAGTATCTGTATGTTTCTCTGCCACAACCAATATCTCTTGCATAAGTGCTTTGATAGCCTCTGCAATTTCACTGTTTTTTCTGAGAACATAACGGCGAAAATCAACTGCTACCTGATCATTTCTACTTCTTGCAGTATGGAGCTTTTTACCTGTGTCACCAATGATCTGCGTGAGACGTTTCTCAATACCCATATGCAGATCTTCATCAGATATCTTCCACTCAAACTCCCCTGACTCTATCTCTTTTTTTACTTGAGCGAGACCATCTTGAATCTGTTTAAGCTCCTCTTGCGTGAGGATACCCTGTTTTGCGAGCATCTGTGCATGTGCTAGTGAACCTTCGATATCTTCACGATAGAGTTTTCTATCATACATGATTGAAGCATTAAACTCATCTAAAAGATTTGAAGCACCCGCACTAAAACGGCCTGACCACATTTTTTCCATTATTATATCCTTAGGATTAAAAAGTTTGATATTTTATCGAAAAAGAGAGATTTTACAAAGGAGAAGAGAGCGTGAAGTAAAAAACTTCACTCTTTTTAATTACATGCAGGTACGTTTCCGCTATCTTTTGCATATTCAATTAAAAATTGTTTTAAATGTTTGGATTTTTTAACATATTTTCTACTTTTAAAATATTTCCAAGATTTTTTTGCTTTTTTGTTTTTCAGATGAAGTTCAGCAAGCGGTTTCCCTTTTTTCTTCATCCACTTTTTCCACTGTTTCATCTTGTATTTTGCAACAAAATTCTGTCCTGATTCATGACACTTGAGACATTTTTTGATAAAGACTCTTTGACCTTTATAAATTGCTGCATCTGCGGTACTTAACGATAAAACCGTAAGTGAAATCAGTATAAGTAAAAATTTAACCATCGCTATTGTATCCCCTAAAAATTTAACTTCATATTACATTAGAAATAATTATATTTTCCTTATATCACGATAATTTGATTTCAAAATAAAAAAAAGTTCTATAATTGAAACTTCTTAAAAAGTGTATCATCAAAGTCCCAAACACCTTTTGTCTTTAAATTATCTACAACTTCCTGCGTACAGTCAACATCATCCGGCCATTCTCTTGTAAAACCGTCAAGCGCATTTTTGTTCGTACCATCCACGCCTACAAGCAAACCTGAGACAAAAATATCACGCCCAGCATCAATGTTGTTTGTAACACGCCACACAAGCATATATGCATTACGAACATCATTTTTCTTTGCATCCACAAAAACAACGATACGCATATGTGGAGAGAGCGAAAGGAGTGCATCAAAATACTCTCTAACATTCTTACTCTTCTCTACAGCTATAACAGTGATAGGATTTTTTGTTCGACGCATAAACTGATGCAGATCAACTACATCAGGAATCAGTTCTTTTACTTTTTCTAAAAGCTCAGCATCACCTAAAAGCTGTGGAGCTTCTACACTGTTTGCTGCGGTCGCATCAATTCCAAGTTTACCTCCAACTAATGTCTCTGGAGAAGAGTGGTCAAGTGCATCGAGTATTCCTTCAGTGATAAACATAGATTTTGGGGTAAATCTATCAAGTACATAAGTCGCAAATACTTCATAGTTCTCCAGCTTTGGAGCATTCTCATCAACGAAGATGGCATGCTTTACAAAACTCATCTGTCCAGCACCCCAAAAGGCGTGCATGAACTGTTTTGCATGCCCTTTATAGAGTGGCTGCATCTTAGCAAGAATTAGATTATGAAAACCTGCATTTTCCGGCATATGATAATCAAGCAGATCCGGTGTAGTAGTCTTTAAAAGCGGAAAAAAAATCTTTCCTGTTGCCCAACCCATATATTTGTCTTCCAAAGGTGGTTTTCCTACAACAGTTGCCAAAAATGTACGCTCTTTTTTCATTGTAATAGCAGATACTTTCATCACAGGGTATGGCTCTTCCAAAGTATAATACCCAGTATGATCACCAAAAGGACCTTCAATTTTGAGTTCACTCGGATCAACCCAGCCCTCTATGACATAATCAACATCTTTAGGAATATAAAGTGGTGTAGTGAGTGACTTTACAAGTTGTGCAGGAGTTTTTGTGATAAGTCCATACATAAGCAGTTCATTAACACCATAAGGAAGTGGTGCAGTTGCACACCATGTATAAAGCGGGTTACCACCGATAGCGATAGATACAGGCATCTTCTTACCTGCTTTTTGGTACTGATCAAAAAAGTGCGAAGAGTCTTTATGAATCTGCCAGTGCATTCCCAAATGATTTTTATCATAAACCTGCAGTCTGTACATTCCAAGATTTACCATTGCACCATCAAGACTCTGTGTATAGACCTGTCCCATAGTGATAAATGGTCCGCCATCTTGTTCCCATGTTGTCAGAACAGGCATTTTGTAAAGGTCAACTTCATCATCAAGATATTTTATCTGTTGGCACTCTCCCTCACCCTTAAGACGTTTAGGGAAAATATTTTTAAGTGAAAAAAGTTCACTTGCCATCGAAATTTTTTCCATTATTCCTGCAGGCGGTTTCATATGAAGCAGTTTTGTAATCTCATCAGCAACAAATTCTATCGTTCTGCCAAAAAGAAGTTCACAACGCTTGTAGGAACCAAACACATTCATCAACACCGGCTCTTCAAACTTTGTCCCCGTTTTTTTATCAATGACATTTGTAAAAAGAATTGCCTTACCGCCATCCTCTTTTTTTACTTCTGCATAGGCAATATGTGGAATCTCAAGATAGATATCAAGCTCTTCGTCTATAGTTCTGAGTTCATTATGCTTTTTTAAAAGATTGATCGTTTTTTTCACTGTTATAACCTTTGTGGCATTTCATCTTTAAAGGCTGTTTTTTCAGCCTCTGCAAGCAGTTCAAGTGCACCGTTTGCTATCATCAGCTCTGCCATCTCTACACCAAGATTTGCACTCTCATTTACAGGAACAACTGCTCGCTCTTGCATAATCTTTGAAGCATCAGGAAAGCCGAGCATTGTACGAAAGACAATATTCTCTCCATCTCTTACAGCGTTACAGGCAACGGGTGCAGAACATCCTGCTCCTATCTTGGCGATAAAATCACGTTCAATCTGTGTACAGAGATGTGTGGTTTCATCATTGAGCATCATGGCTATCTCATGCAGTTTCTCATTACCCTGCACTATCTCAATACCAAGTGCAGCCTGTCCCATAGGTGGTATCATCATATCAAGAGAAAGCTTTTGAACATGTGGAATGTCTTTAAGCAGATCAAGACGATTCAAACCGATAAAAGCCAAAATGATTGCATCATACTGCCCTTCAGAGAGCTTTCTTAAACGTGTATTGACATTGCCACGCAAATCTTTTAACTTCAGATCAGGACGAACTTGTAAGAGTTGCATTCTTCTTCGAAGTGAAGTTGTACCAACTACTGCACCTTGTGGCAACTCATCCAAAGATGCATATTTATGGGAGAGAAAAACGTCACTTTGGTCTTGACGCTGGGTTACAGCTACAAGCTCCAAACCTTCCGGAATATATGTAGGTACATCTTTAAGAGAGTGTACAGCCATATCAGCCTCTCCTCTTAGCATCGCATCTTCAAGCTCTTTTGTAAAGTGACCTTTACCTCCAATGAGAGCGAGTGGTTTATCTAAGACTTTATCACCGTTACTGACAATTTTGTTCAGCTCTACTTCTATCTCAGGATAAGCTTTTTCTACTCTTGCTTTGATATGATATGCCTGCCAAAGAGCAAGGTCTGATACACGTGTTGCAATTCTTAGTTTTTTCATCTATTGTACTTTCAAATATTTTTTCTTTGTATTGTCTACTTTTCCATCAAGATAGATCGTAGGTGTGCCTCCTACCATTACAGCATTAGCAATATCCAGATCACGATTAACCTGTTTGATAACAACTGAAGTATTGAGGTCTTTTGGCGTAAGCTTTGTTCCTACTGCTTTGTTAAAAGCTTTCAAAATCTTTTTCACATCTCTCTCTTGCGGATTGATTTGCACATGGTAGAGCTTTTCAATGACATTTTTATGCCCTTGAAATTCTGCTGCAGCTGCGGCTTTTACCAAATGGACAGAAGCCGGGTGGAGACGCTCTAGTGGGAAGTGATAGTAGTAGACTGCAAATTTTTTCGGATCTTTTTTCATATAATCGAGTGCACCCGGTACAAAGCCTTTACAAAAAGGACAAAGCGGATCTGAAAAGATTGCAACTTTGTGTTTTGCATCAGGATTTCCAAAGAGCAGATTCTCTTTTTTATAGTATTCATCTTTAAATGGTGGTTTGACCAAGTCTGTCAAACTCCCTCCACCTTGCATATCTGTTAGCTCTTTTGTAATGATGCGACCATCAGAGAACCATATCATTCTCTGTTTAATGAGTCTCTTGGGCTGTGCCTTGAGATAGGCCTCAACATCTACTATATAAGCATTCCAGCCTTCTAACTGCTTAAGAGGCACTACATCAGAGACTGTTACATCAACAGATTTCAGTCTCGGGTTTTCCATAAATTTATCGTCTAAAAAGTCTTCTATCTTCTCACTTACATTGTTTGCATAGATAAAACTACTTAAGAGTAGTGTCGTGCTCAATAATTTCAACATCAATGACATCAGAATCCTTTTTTATATTTATATTTTCATCCTCAAAAGAGGTATTGCATCTGTTTGATTTTACATTATAACGGTTAACAATCATACTCGTAAAAGCACTGAACTGCAGCAAGATACCTACAATATCTGTCAAAAATCCAGGGATAATAAGTAAAATCGCACCAAAGAGTGTAAAAAGATTTAAGCGTTGAAACTGCTCAAGGTCAATGCAGTTATATGATACTGCCGTCATATTTTCAACAAGTGTATTTCTAAAGTTTACTAAAATAGAGATACCTATAAATGCAGTGAAAAGTATCTCAAAAAATGTAGCAAGGCCCCCAATCGCTGATGAAATATTAACAGAGACCAGAACCTCTAAAAAAAGATAAATGATAAAATAGATCATCTAAAGAAGTTCCATAATTTGTGCATAGATATCATCTGACGGCACTAATGTTTTCTCAGTCGTTTGGCGATCATAAATCTGTACCGCACCATTTGCAAGCTCTTTGCCAATAATTACAGTGTATGGAAAACCTATCAGCTCTGCATCTTTCATTTTAAAACCAAAGCGCTCTTTTCTATCATCGAGCATCACTTCTACACCCGATTCTTGAAGTTGTCCATAAAGCTTTTCACCCAACTCTACCTGAGCTTCATCTTTAATATTACTGATCATAATGTTTACCATATATGGTGCTGTTGCTTTCGTCCATTTACAACCCTGTTCATCATGATGCTGTTCGATTACAGCAGCAACCAAACGACTCACTCCCATACCGTACGTCCCCATGATAAAAGGCTGAGACTTTCCATTTTCATCTAAGAACTCAGCTTTGAGTGCCTCTGAGTATGTAGTACCCAGTTTAAAGATATGCCCTACTTCAATTCCCTTTGTAAAAGAGAGCACTCCATCACAATGTGGACAGATATCACCCTCATTTACCTCTGCTATCTCAGCAAAATAAGCAACATCACTCAATATACCCAAGTCAACACCGACAAAGTGATAATCTTGCTCATTTGCACCACAGATCATATTTGCAGCATCTTTGAGGTCAGCATCAATAACATGTTTTGCCTTGTCTTGGTCAAGTGGCCCAATAAAACCAGGGACCAAACCAATCTCACGCAGTTCCTCTTCATCTACATCAACAATATCGAGTGCATCTGTAGCATTCAGTGCTTTTACCTCTTGAAGGTTGTCACATCCTCGTACAAAGAAAAGAACAATCTCACTCTCATCTTCATAGACAACACGCTTTGCAATACATTTGATAGTATAGTATGGGTCAATCTTGAAAAACTCTGCAAGTTCATCGATTGTTTTTACATCCGGCGTTAAAAATTTATTGAAATTTGCTTCAGGTGCTTCAGGAATAACTGCTCTTGCACTTCTTTTTGCCGCTTCAATATTTGCACCATATTCACATTTTGAACAAACAGCTATTGTATCTTCACCACTATCCGCTAAAACCATCAGCTCTTTTGAACCAGACCCGCCAATAGCACCACTGTCAGCCTCAACGACTCTAAAATCGAGTCCTAAACGCGTAAGAATCTTTTTATATGCCGCTTCCATTGCATCAAATTCACGGTCCAAATCTTCTGTCGTTGCATGAAAACTGTAGCCATCTTTCATAATAAACTCACGTCCACGCATAAGACCAAATCTTGGACGTGCTTCATCACGGAACTTTGTCTTGATCTGGTAAAGATTTAATGGCAGATTTTTATACGAAGTTACACGGTTACGTACCAAATCTACCATCATCTCTTCATGTGTTGGTCCTAAAACAAAAAGATTCTCTTTTCTGTCTTTAAAACGTAAAAGTTCTTTTCCAAATTTCTCAATTCTTCCACTCTCTGCCCAAAGTGATGCAGGTGTTACAAAAGAGAGTTCAACCTCTTGTGCTCCTGCAGCTGCCATCTCTTCGTTTATGATATTTTCTATCTTTTTTATAACACGTTTTGTCAAAGGCATATAGTTATAAAGTCCGGCTGCAACTTGAGAGATAAAACCAGCACGTGCTAAAAAGATGTGACTTGAAAGTGAGGCATCATTCGGTGCCTCTTTCGTTGTGGGAATAAATGCTCTGCTTCTTCTCAAAATCTAATCCTTTTTTAAATGGTGTTTGTATTGGTCTGGGATATTGTCATGTTCATCATTTAAGATGTACTGCATCGCACCCGTTACCGTATCACTCTTTGCTTCATGGGAAGCTTCACGCATCTTTTTTGTCATATCATGCAAAAATCTCTTGATTGCCTGTTGAGCCATCTTTTTAGCTTGCATTTCATACTCTTTTGGAATAAATCCTTTTTTAAGAGCACGTTGTGTCTCCGTCTCTACCGCTTTGTCTGCCTTTTTGTAAATCTCTTTGATAATCGGCTCAACATTGAGTGCATCAAGCCATTCAAAGAACTCAACAACACTACGTCCTACAATTCCGTGTGCCTGACGTACATACTGCTCTCTCTCAGCTCTATTTGCTTCAACAATATCTTGAATATCATCAACTACAAAAAGATAGATATCATCTCTTTGGTTTATATCGATATCTCTTGGAATCGCCAAATCAAACCAAAATCTTTGAAAGTCTACATTTTCAATGAGTTCATTGGTAATGATAGGATATGAAGCACTCGTAGCGGTAAAGATAATATCAAATTCATTTACAGCCTTATGCAGATCTCCAAAATCATACACTTTTGCACTGCACTCTTGCGCAAGTGTTTCAGCCTTTTGTTTTGTTCTGTTTGTAATGTATGTCTCTACTCCATCCGAAACTAAATGTTTTGCACATATCTCACTCATCTCACCTACACCGATAACAAGTGCTTTTTTTGTATGCAGTTCACTTACCTGTTCTTTTATCTGTGTGATTGCAACAGAAGCAACGGAGACAGGTTTGGAAGAGATATCTGTATGGTTTCTTACTTTTGCAGCACATTTAAAAGCGTGTGAGAGTGCCCGTGACATCTTCTTACCGGCATAACCTTTTTCATGTGCAAAACGAAAAGCATCTTTAAGCTGCCCTGCTATCTGTGTCTCGCCGACAACCATAGAGTCAATAGAACTTGCCACTGCAAAAAGGTGATGAATTGCACTACTGTCATCAACGATCTCTGCCGTCTCTTTTAAGTACTCGGCTGAGAGCCCACCTTTAAAGGTAAGCAGTGTCATAATATGGTTCAATGCATCATCAATATCACTACAACAAACACTGATCTCCATTCTGTTACACGTTGCAAGCAGCATCGCTTCACTAATAGAAGGTGACTGCACCAAACGTTTAAGGCAGCCCTCTTTCTCATCATCTGTATATGTAAACTTTTCTCGTAACTCAATATCGCTGTTTTTATGTGATAGACTGACTGTTAAATAGTGCATTAGTAACTTCTTTGTATCATGGTATCTAAGATGCCGACAAGTTCTGCATCCTCACGCAGAGCCTCTTTTGCTTCATTTGAGAGTGCAACTGCAAGTCCAAATGACTTCTCAATCGTTTTATGTTCATCCATTTTAGATTTTATCCATGCATTTTCATCTGCATCAAGCTTCTTTGCATGAGCAGCTTTAAGACGCTCTTTTTCATTACCCTCAAGTGTTTCATAAAGATAGATATACGGCAGTGTACATTTACCTTCAACATAGTCATTCATCGCAGGTTTTCCAAGTGTGGCCTCATCCGAAGTGATGTCTAAAATATCATCGATGATCTGGAATGAAAGACCTAAGTTTCTTCCATAGAGTGCGTGAGACTCAGCATCTTTTCCTGCAAGGAGTGCTGCGGCTTTGGCTGCAGCTTCAATAAGTGTAGCAGTTTTAAGATAGAGCATATCGAGATATGCAGCTTCATCAGAGTTAAATGCCTCTGCCATCTTCACATCCATCATCTCACCTTTAGAGAGTGCTGTAACGGATGCTGCGATAGTACGAGCTACCTCTTTGTCAAAGTTAACTAGCTCTGTAAAAGCTTTCGAATAGAGAATATCACCAAGCATTACAGCCGTTTTACTGCCATCAGTTGCATTTACGGAAGCTACACCACGACGTGTATCTGCATCATCAATTACATCATCATGCAAGAGTGAAGCAGCATGAATAAGCTCTACGATAGCTGCTAAAAGTGGTGCTTCCTTTACATCTTTTGCAATTTTTAGTATTAGTTTCGCACGCAATCTTTTTCCGCCACTTAGTTTATTAAAAAGGCGCGTTACCTCATCATAGTCTATCTCTTCAATCAATCTTGCTAATTCTGCTTCTACTCTTTGCATATATCTCTTCTAATTTTTATTTTTTAAAAATTTCAACTCAATCTGCATTGCACTGTCATACAGATAAAGCTCAAATTTCGCTTCATTTTTCTTGGCATCAAACTCATTAAACTTTAAAAGAAAATAGGGAGAGTTGTAAAAACTCTTCCCATCATTTCTTAAAACAATCCGAATCGATTGATTTTTATGATTTAGATACAACACATTTTGAGCAACGGATTTATCATACGAATGCAGTACGACAAGTCCGTCATTTACATAAAGTGTCCATCTAAATGCAAAAATTTTCTCTTTGTTTCCGTATTTTACAAGAATTTTCTTTTGCTCATCCTTTTTTAGAGTAATTTTAAAATCTTCTCTAAAATCATTGGCAAAAATGACACTGTTCAAGAGAAAAAAAAGTGCCACTAAAACTTGTAAAATCAACCTCACTTTACACTATTCGCTTTGTGAAAGTACTGCGCCCATAAGTTCAACATACAAACTTTTTGCTTTTGTATCACACGCATCTTGATGCTTGATATAGTACTGTTGTATAGCTCTCTCTATATCTTCACCAACATGCTCTTCTAGCATCAACTCCATCGTTGCTACCTTTTCTATAAAGTTTGCAAGTTCTTGTCTTACAATGTCATTGTTTGCATTAAAAACAACATCCATGAATTTTGACTTTGGAGAACCTCCAAAGATATCATCTTCATCTTCAAATAGTGCTTCGTACATCTACGTATCCTTTAATTTAATATTTATGCTGCGATTATAGCAACAATTACTTAACTATTTGGGTTCCTACACCCTCTGATGTAAAAAGTTCAAGTAACATTGAATGTTCTACACGTCCGTCAATGATGTGTGCCTTTGCAACACCCCCGTCAATCGCCTCAAGACAGGCATCTACCTTTGGTACCATACCGCCGTGAATAGTCCCATTGTCTTTAAGCTTTTCAACCTCTTCTTTTGTTAAAGATGAGAGTAGGTTCTTTTCATTATCTAACACACCCGGAGTATCTGTTAAGAAGATAATCTTGTTTGCTCCGATTGATTTTGCCACATAAGAAGCACACAAATCTGCATTGATGTTAAATCCGGGATGTCCCATCTCCTCACCCGCAGCAATTGGTGCAATAACAGGGATAAAGCCATCTTTTACAAGGTTTAGCACTACATCAGATTTTACCTTGTTTATATTACCGGTAAGCCCCCACTTCTCAAAATCTTTTGCTTGAGCCGTAATAAAGTGTGCATCTTTTCCACTGATACCTATCGCTTTTGCATCATGAGAATTGAGAAGGGAAACGATCTCTTTGTTTATCTCACCACTGAGTATCATCTCAACAATTCGCATCGTCTCTTTTGTTGTGACACGCTGTCCATCGATAAACTTCGTATCGATTTTCAAAGCTTCTAACATATCGGTGATCTTTTTACCACCACCATGAATGATAACAGGTTTAATACCTACAAGGTGCATCAATAAAATGTCTTCGGCAAACTTCTCTTTTAGTTGTGGTGATGTCTGTGCTGAACCACCATATTTTATAACTACTATCTCTTTTCTAAATTCACGTATAAACGGAAGTGCCTCAAGGAGTGTTTTTACAGTCTCTATTTTTGCTTGCAATGCTTTATCCTTCTTGCAATATAATGGAGAATTTTATCTAATTTTATATTATTTACTGATAAATGCTACATAAATAACATTGTGATTGTCTTAATAGTATTATACTTTTGGAAGTTAGATTAAAAAAGGATTTATGATGTGGAAATATCCCATAGAAGAAGATTTATTTGAAAAATTCAGTAAATACTCAAAGATTACAGGTATTATTTTTATTATTTTAGGAATTGTGGGCATTGTTGAACCTGTCTTTATGACCTATGCAACAGTTACTTTTGTAGCATGGTTGATGATGTTTGCAGGATTTATGGCAGGCTATTTTACCTACGTTAGTAACAAAAGTGATATTTTTGGATGGTTGAAGAGCTTCATTCTCATTGCTATTTCACTCTTTATAATCTTTTATCCAATGAGTGGTGTGGGGACGGTAGGGCTGCTTCTTGCAATATACTTCTTTATGGACTCCTTTACAGGTTTTTCTCTGGCACTTTCTATGCGTCCTGCAAAAGGCTGGATATGGTGGATGATCAATGCAATATTCTCTATGCTCATTGGTATTTTATTTATCGTTGGTTGGCCGTTTAGCTCGCTCTATCTTATCGGATTACTTGTAGGATTTAGCCTCTTTTTTGATGGTATCTCACTCCTGATTACAGGTTCCATCTTTAAAAAAATGTCTAAATAATATCTGCTTTGACTTTTACTTCCAGATCAAGAAGTGAAAGTTTCAGGCCAAAATGCTCTATCTTTACATAATCTTTATATGTTACAAGAAGTGACGTTGCACCATCCTGGGCTAATATCTTCTTAAGTTCCTTTTTTGAAAAACTATAATGATCAGGAAAATAGTGTTTTGCCACAATATTATCCGGCAGATATCTGTCTAGTCGTTGTGGTCTTGCTATGGCAGTCACAAGTGACATCTTTGCTGTTGCATCAACAAGAGTAACCTCACGGGAGAAATCAACATCCTCACGCAGGACCTTTACCTCTTTAGAACTCCATAAACGCTCACGATACGGTCCGCTTGGCAGGCAGAAACCATTCTTTGTAGCAACATCAATGATAATATCTCTCTTTTTAATATCATGTTTTGAATACGCATCATCAAGAAAAACGATATCACAACCTAGCTCTTTTGCTTTTATGATGGCCGGTTTTCTATCTTCACTGACAATGACCGTTGCGTGAGGCAGCTTTTTTGCATATATCATCGCTTCATCACCACTTGTTGCAACATCACACAGTATCTCTGTTTTATCTTTGACAATGACCAAACCTCGCGATGCTCTTCCATATCCACGTAAAATGATGGCAGGGTTCTTCTCTTTCTTTGCCAAAGCAGTTACAAGAGGAGTTTTTCCACTGCCACCGACTGTCAAGTTACCGACACTGATGATTTTAACACCGAAATCTTGTGGCGTTTTGAGTTTATATCGCAAATACATGATAAAGCAATAGAGCCATGAGAGTGGCAGAAGGAAATATGAGAGAATTTTTTGCAGCAGTGAAGGGTTGTAGAAGTACTTCTCAACCCACAAAACTACTGCTTTTTTCAAAGATATACTATACTCTTGTTTTTGCTATCTTTTTAATAGTAGAAATCACTTTTTCCACATCCTCATCACTCATATTTGCATAGATTGGTAAAGAGAGTACCTGCTGAAATGAACGAAGTGCTACTGGAAAATCATTGACACGCAGTGCATATTTTGATTTATAGTATGTTAAAAGATGCAGAGGAATATAATGTAATCCTGTACCTATTCCCTCCTCACGCAGAGCAACTGCAAAAGAGTCGCGGTTTTTATCTATTTTGATGATATATAAAGAGAAAGAATTCTCTTCGTTAATCATCTGTGGAACAGTAACATGCTCTACACCATCAAGACCTTCTGTATACATCTTTGCAATCTCTTTTTGGCGCTTGATGTTTTCATCTTGTTCTGTAATCTGTGCACGAATATAAGCAGCATTGAGCTCACTTAAAAGGTAATCATTTCCAATATCTACAACATCATAGATATATTCGAGTGCATCCTCATCACGTACCATTGCATGATTTGCAAGCAGTCTTGCACGCTCAATTATCTCATCATCATCTGTTACCAGTATACCACCGTTACAGATGTTTTTCTTCAGATGCGGAGAGAAGTTAAAGCATACTATGTCCGCTCCCGTTGAGCCAATTTTCTTACCCTTATAGGTTGCACCAAGAGCATCACTCGCATCTTCAACAATTTTTACACCATAACTTCTACCCATAGCATAGAGACGTTCCAAGTCCACAGTCACACCACCAAGATGTGTTACTATGACAGCCTTGAGCTTTTTTGAGCTGTTCGCATCGAGATAAGCTTCAAGTTTGTCAAGATTGATATTGTATGTATCTTCTTCAATATCAATAAACACAGGTTCTGCATCAAAATGGCGTACAACTTCAGGAATACTCGGATGTGCATTTACCGAACAGACCACTTTGTCACCCCGCTTTAAATCAAGTGCCAACATCGCTAAATGCAGTGCCGCTGTTCCATGTGAAGTTGCCAGTGCATATGACGCTCCAACATAAGCTGCAAATTCAGCTTCAAGCTCTTCTACCTGCTTGATATCTTCACCATCGAGTGCATCACTCACATTGGAGTGTGCCTCACGTGAGCTTTCATATCTGCTAAATGGTATTGTTATCGTTTTTTTCATACTTTTTCCTTTTTTATAGGGTTATGTCCCGTGGATAATTAAAATCATGTCCCAATGTTCGTGATGTAAGCTTTGCAATCACTGGCATCTTTCGCTTAAAATGGTTACGAAAGATTCTCTGTATAATCATATCTAGCATCTTCGCATCAACCCCTTTTGCAATGACATCCTTACGTGAGAGTCTCTCATCTACATAAAGCTTCATTGCCCCGTCAAGCTGAGCATAAGTGTAGCCCAAATCCGCTTCATCACTCTGACCACTCCATAAATCTGCTGACGGTGGCTTTTTGATAATAGCCTCTGTTACTCCCAGATATCTTGCTAATTCAAAAACTTCACTCTTATAGAGATCTCCTATGGGATTGACGGCCGATGCCAGATCACCATAGAGTGTTCCATACCCCAGCATCAGCTCACTCTTGTTACTCGTACCCAGCACAAGTGCATTTTCACGTGCCGAGATATCAAAAAGTGTCGCCATCCGCATTCGTGCTGAAAAGTTTCCTTTGCGAAGATTGTCTAACTCAGGATGCATCGCTTCATAGGCTTCTAGCATCGGTGCGATGGAGCAGGTAATATTTCTTAGACCAAAGTCATTACACAGAGCATCGGCATCATCCAAAGAACTTTGTGAAGAGTATTGTGATGGCATCTTCACACACAATAAGTCATCTCCAAAGGCTTTTTGTGCCAAAACTGCAACAACTGCAGAATCGAGCCCGCCACTTAAACCGACCACAACTTTTTGAATTCCTGTTTTTTTTACTTCATTTTCTAAAAAACGTACAAGATAGTCAGTTATCTGAGAATATTTACTCATTTTTTCTACAAAACCTTTAAAAATTATTAACAAAATAAATTATATCGAAGTTTTGTAACAAAACTCTATGAAAGTATAGCTTTTATTTTTATTCAATGAGAATTTTCTCTAAAGAGATATAGTTTTTTTTAACATAAATGTAACATATATAAAGTATTATTACAAAAAAGATACAAAGGAGATCTTATAAAGTCACAAAATGTTATCAAAAAATTAAAATTTTCGACCTTTATTCCTCTCATTATTATTACTATTGGTTTTGTATTTTTTATTATCAACTCATACAATAAGCTTACAGAACTGCATACTTTAAAAGCGAATGTCACACATATTACAGAGATATCAAAACTTATCAATCATCTGCAGCAAGAAAGAGGTTTGAGCAGTGGCTATCTTGGAAGCGATGGTGAAAAGTTCAAACAAAAACTTCTTCAAATACGCAAGGCTGTAGATACAGCATTTGAAAATTCTTTGCAGATTTATAGCAAAGATAAAGAAAGTTATCTTGCGAAAAAAAGAATTGTGACACAAATACGCAAAAAGATTGATACTAAAGAGATTGCAACAAGCAATGCATTTGATTTTTTTACAAAAAGAATTAAGCATATACAGTTTATCTATCTTAAAAGTGCCATTCATGTTGATGACACCTTTTTAAACAACAAGCTCCAATGCTACACAAACCTCTCTTTTATGAAAGAGGCTCTTGGACAGATACGAGGTACCTTTAATGGTATTTTGACCCAAAACAAAATTGATAAAGAACTCATTCACAGAGCAATTCATGCAAAAGGGATGTACGATACATCCATGCATCGTTATGAATCTGTAGCCTCCAAAGATTTCTTAGAACTTTTAGACAACGTAAAATCAAGCAGTGATTATCAATACATTGAAACAGTAACAACTGCATACTTTTCACATACTCCTCAAAAGAGTTTGGAAAATCCGGAAGTATGGTTTCAAAAAACGACACATGTTATCAATCAATTCTATCAAATTGAAAAAAAATACCTCTCTAATATTGACATATATATAACACATAAAATCAACAACACTATGATAGAACTTTATATCGATATTTTACTCTTTTTACTTATACTCTTTTTCACCTTTTGGATTAGTTTAAAACTAAAAAATGAGATCATTAAAAATATTCGTCTTTTAAATGAGTATAAAAATGCAGTTGACAGAAGCGGCATCGTATCAAAAACAGATATCACAGGAAAAATCATCTATGCCAATGACAGGTTTTGTTCCATATCCGGATATACAAGAGAAGAGCTTTTAGGAAAGCCACATAACATAGTAAGACATCCTGACATGCCAAAATCCGCATTTAAAAATATGTGGGAAACCATACTGGCTAAAAAACCCTGGTACGGTATTGTAAAAAACAAGAAAAAAAATGGAGGTTCTTATATTGTAGAAGTAACGATAAATCCTATCTTGAACCATGATGGGGAGATTGAGGAGTTCATCGCCATTCGTAACGATATCACCAAAGTGGTAAAACTTCATGAAGATTTAGAACATACTCAAGAAGATCTGATCTATCGAATGGGTGAGATCGGTGAAACACGCTCTCAAGAAACAGGTTTTCATGTGAAAAGAGTTGCAAAATATTCTGAACTGCTCGCTCATTATTATGGTCTCTCTATTCAAGAAATCACCTATCTAAAAACAGCATCCCCTATGCATGATATTGGGAAAGTCGGTATCCCCGACTCAATCTTGAACAAGCCGGGAAAACTGACACAAGAAGAGTGGAGAACGATGAAAACACATGCTAACATTGGCTATGAGCTCTTTAGAGATTCAGACAAACCACTTCTAAAAACAGCTGCTATCATTGCTTATGAGCATCATGAAAAATATGATGGCAGTGGATATCCAAGAGGCTTAAAAGGTGAAAAAATCCATATCTATGGTCGTATCACTGCACTTGCCGATGTCTTTGATGCACTTGGTTCTGATAGATGTTATAAAAAAGCATGGGATGATGAACGCATTTTTAAATTTTTAAAAGAAGAGAGAGGAAAACATTTTGACCCGCAACTCGTCGATATTTTCTTTGAACATCTTGATGAGTTTCTACAAATTCGTGATTATTATAGAGATACGAGCTCTTTTATGCAAGAATAATCCTCCCTTAACACTAATGTAACAATTATTTACTAAAATACAGGTACTTTTTTAAAGGATCTCAATGAAAGCAATCAAAATACTTTTAGCAGGACTGATTATTGCCAGTTCACTTGTTATTCTCAACGCAGATAAGATAATGGAGCTCTTTCAATCAGTTTCACCGCAAGAAGCAACTATTGTTCAAAAAGGTAAGGAATCTTGTCCTGTTTGTGGCATGAATCTTCCAATGTTTTATAAAACGAACCATGCTGCAAATGTTGATGGTAAAGAGAAACAGTACTGTTCACTGCACTGCCTTGTAGATGATAAAGAGCATAACCATGCAGATACGAAAGATATCAAAGTAGTAGATGTGACATCTCTAAAGTTCATCGATGCTACAAAAGCATACTATGTTGTAGGTTCAAAGAAAAAAGGAACTATGAGTATGATAAGTAAATATGCATTTAAAAATCTCGAAGATGCCGCAAAGTTTGCCAAAGAAAACGGTGGAACTGTTATGGACTTTAATGCAGCTTACAATGAAGCAAAAAAAGATTTTTAATTTAACAAACCTCTCTTTTTGCCATCACTTTTAATTCAGAGCAGGAAAATCCTGCTTCTTTACGTGCATCGATATTCAGATCATTTGGCCGTAAAAAACCGCGAGGGTAATATTTTGCAATAATGTCAAAATAGACATCCTCACTTACACTTTCTCTCTCACAGGCATACTTAAACCAGACATCTCCTTTTTTGACATGATCAACCTCTTCATCTAAAATAATCTCCAGGTTCTCTATGATCTTCTCTATCATTTGGCTCTTTGGAAGTTTTTTGAGCTTTTTGAGTATCATCGGTGTTGCATCAAGCCCATTTGCTTCCAAGTAACGTGGAACTACCACCATTCTCTCCAAAAGTGTCTGTGTCTTTTGGCTCGCTTCAAAGAGTGCATCATGGACAGCAACAGCACCATACTGACTGCCAAGCTCATGCAGCAGAGATTCAAGCATGACAAAGTGGCGTATCTCATCCTCTGCAACAGCCAACCAATCTGCATAATACTCACGTGGAAGTCCACCAAACCTGTAAGCTGCATCAAGGGCTAAATCAATTGCCGAGTACTCTATGTGTGCTACAGCATGAAGAAGCTTAACCTGTCCCTCTTCAGTTGTGAGATTCGAGCGTTTTGGCACCTGTTGTGGAGGAACTGTCGTACATATCTCTGCATAGGATGGAGCATCAAATTTTTTTGGAATGAAATCTTCTTCAAAGTGACATTCATTTGCTTGAAATTTCTTATAAAAATCCTCAAAAAGTCTAAACTTCTCTTGTGGATTTTTGGATTGTAAAATTAACTCTAATTCTTTATAAAAACTCATACTGTTATCATGCTATAATTTCACTAAAAAAGAGATGAATATGACGATAAAAGTCCAGCCGATGGGGCCCTATCAGACAAACTGCTACATCGTTACAAAAGATGGCAAAGATATCATCATCGACCCGGGTGTTGATGCCACTTCATGGGTAACAGTAAATGTCACCAATCCCATAGCCATTTTAAACACACACGGACACTTTGACCACGTCTGGAGCAATGCAGAGTTACAGCGTGAGCTTGGTGTCAAACTCTACACACCAAAAGAGGATGATATGCTCCTGCGTCAAAGCAGTTGGATGCCGGATTTTCCACCTTCTACGCCGGATGTTTTGGTTGAAGATGATGCAGAGTTAGACATTGATGGCATCAAAGTCAAATTTCGTCATTTTCCGGGACATACTCCGGGAAGCTCAACAATAGAGATAGATGATGCGATGTTTAGCGGTGATTTTATCTTTGAACGAAGCATTGGACGAACTGATTTTCCCTACTCCAATCCAGAAGATATGAAAAAATCATTAGAGAAATTCCAAAAACTAGACTTTGACAAAACAATCTACCCCGGTCACGGTGGCACAACAACAATAAAACAGGAGCAGCAATATGCTCCATACTGGATAAAACAGCTCTAAAGGAGAGACTATGCAAGATAATTTTAAAGAAAAAGCAAAAAACTGGGATCAAGGTGACATTCGTGTCAATAATGCAAAAGTTATAGCAGATGCAATCCAAAAAAGAGTTCATCTCACGCAGGATATGGAGATAATTGACTTTGGTGTAGGTACCGGTCTGCTTGGATTTGAGATAGCAAAAAAAGTAAAACAGGTTTACGGTGTCGATACATCAATAGGAATGCTTGAGAAGCTCAAAGAGAAAAACTGTGATACGCTGCATATCATTCCAATACAGCAAGATATCATAAAACAACCGCTCAAACAAAAGTTCGATGGACTGGTGAGCTCTATGACACTGCATCATGTAGAAAATCTAGAGGCTTTTTTTAAAACCATACACAATAATCTCAAAGAAGACGGGTTTATAGCCATCGCTGACCTAGAGAGTGAAGATGGCACATTTCATTCGGACAATACCGGAGTACACCACTTTGGCTTCAATGAAAAAGAGTTGCGTGAGATAGTAGAGAAAAGCGGTTTTACAGATGTTGTGATAGAGAACATTAATACGATAAACAAACCACATCGTGATTTTGGAGTCTTTTTACTGACAGCTAAAAAATAGCTCTCTTAGGACTCCTCTTCTACGGGTGTACCACTTTCACTCTCTTCTTTATCTAGAAGTTTCAACTTGAGGACGTGTCTCTCAGTAATAACCGTTTTAAACTCACCTTCAAAGACTTTAATGTCTAAAACAAATGCTTCCACATGAACATTACGCTTGCGTCCCTCTTTATGACGAACACGTGCTACAAAATGAACCTCATCATGAAACTTTACAGGTGAAAGGAATTGGCAATCAGAAGCGACAAGAACGACATTTCGTTCATTTACGGCGAGCATTGCTGCATAATCAGCCGCAGAGAAGATAAACCCTCCGTGAATAAGTCCTATATCATCAGCAACCATCTCAGATAAAGTTGTTAGTCGCAACTCTACACAGCCCTGTTCAAATTTAATAACTTCTCCACACAGATCTTGATTTATTCTCTCATGCGTTTGAATAATAATCTGCTCTTCATCTTCTCGATAATCTTCGAGCTCTAACTCTTCTTCATTTACTTCATTCTCTGCCATTATTTCTTATCCTTAATCAGTCGTACATATACTCTTTGTGGTGCGGGGTAACCCTCAACAGTTTTTGAACTGTCATTAGTGTCTAAAAAATCTTCTAAGGATTGTCCCTCTATCCACTCTGTCTTTCGCTGTTCATCTGCATCCGTCTTAGAAGTTTCTAAAACCTCAAACGCACTAAAACCAGCACGCTTACACCAATTTTCTAATGCTTTTATCGTCGGGACAAAGTAGATATTTGGGATTTTTGAATAACTAGACTCCGGACATAATGCCATCTCTTCATCACCATCAATATAGAAAGTATCTAAGATAACTTCACCCTCTTTGTCAAGTCCTCTGTAGAGAGACTTTAACATTGCTACAGGGTCACTTCTGTGATAAAGTACTCCCAAGCAGAAGATAGTATCAAACTTCTCTTCATAAAATTCCAAATGCTCTACACCCAAGAGCTCATATACAATGTCACTTTTTGCAAAATGATTGATAAAATCAAACTGTGTCTTATACAGTGGCGAAGGGTCAAATCCGACAAGAAGTTTCGGCTCATCTTCCTGCATACGAAACATATAGTAACCATTGTTACACCCTATATCGGCAACACGCTTGTTTTTTAAATCAAAATGCTTGCGTAGCAGATTATATTTTATATTGCTTTTCCATTCGCTGTCTATATATGTCTCACCGATTAAGAACGGTC
Source organism: Sulfurimonas sp. NWX79 (assembly GCF_039667035.1). Taxonomy (NCBI): domain Bacteria; kingdom Pseudomonadati; phylum Campylobacterota; class Epsilonproteobacteria; order Campylobacterales; family Sulfurimonadaceae; genus Sulfurimonas; species Sulfurimonas sp. NWX79. The sequence goes on along the minus strand of NZ_JALCZL010000001.1, from coordinate 93,423 downwards.
CTTTTCGCCATGGCATCAACAGTTTTGCAGTATCGTAAATCTTCTTATCATCGAATTCACCACTGATTTTTACAACATCATCATAACTCACTTCACATTGCACATCTTCTAAATTCTCCAAAGCCTCACGCAAGGGTGCAATATTTTTCCAAGTCATCCATTTTTTTCGTTCTTCTCTTAAACTCTTTATATCCATTTTAATCACTGTTATATCTAAATTTTATTATAATTGTACCCAAAAAGGATACTTTTTGAGATTAGAGAAAAAAGCGACCGTTGCATCGAGCAGTGTTGCAGCACTTCTGGTTTTTTTAAAACTTGCAGTTGGAATATTGAGTGGTTCTATTGCCATACTTGCCTCTGCTATAGACAGTTTACTTGATTTGATCGTTTCTCTCTTTAACTATTTTGCCCTGCACAATGCAGAGAAAAACCCTGATGAAAAGTTTCATTTTGGTCGCAGTAAGCTTGAGCCCCTTGCAGCAGTAATAGAGGGAACGATTATCTCCCTTTCAGCACTCTTTATCCTCTATGAGGCGACCTCTAAAATCCTGCACCCTGTTACTATGCGCCATATGAGTGAAGGTATTATGGTCATGATAGCTTCCTTTGTTATAACAGCTCTGCTTGTTCTTTTTTTAAACTATGTTGCTGAAAAAACAAAGAACATGGTTATCAAGGCAGATGCCCTACACTACAAAACTGACCTCTTCTCAAACGGTGCCGTACTCCTAGCCCTGCTTATCATTCACTACACAGGCCAAGAGCTGATTGACCCCATTTTAGGTATTGGAATTGCCATCTATATGATCTATTCTACCCTTCCTATCATCAAAGAGGGTGTGCTGATGCTGCTTGATGTTGCTCTTGATAAAGAAGATGTTGACAAAATCATACAAGTTTTAAAAGAAGAGCCTGAAATTACAAACTATCACTATCTTCGAACACGTGTTTCAGGAAGTCACATCTTTATCTCATTTCATGCAGTTTTCAATAACGAGATATCGCTCTATAATGCTCACACTATCGCAGATAAAGTAGAAGCAAAAATCAAACAGCTTTTTGATGACGATAAAAAAGTACATATATTAGTACATATGGACCCTTATGATGATGCAGAGATAAATGAAGAAGAGGAAGAGTGGTAAAGATACATTATAAATGGTAATATTGATGTAACATAATTTTGCTATAATTTCCTTATGGCTATACAAGATATAAACATTGATGAATTTAGAACATTGTTTGACATGGCAACAGATGTTGCACATGTTGGTTACTGGGAATGGGACATTCAGACAAATGATGTCCTTTGGAGTAGACAAAAAATAGAAATATATGGCGAAGACTCTGAAAATTTTAAACCGGCATTTGAAAAGTTTTTAGCTGTTATTGATGACGAGACAAAAGAGAGAGTCCTCAAAGAGATTGATGATGTTTTGAGTCAAAAGAAAAAATATTATGACCTGCAACATAAAATCAAGCTCAAAAACGGTAAAGTTGCATGGGTACATGAAAAAGCCTTTGTCATCTACTCTGATGAAGGTCAGCCTCTACGCATGATAGGTATCGTTTATGACATTACCGACAAGATTCTTACACTTGAAAAATTAAAAATATCGCAAGAGCATACATCATTTCTCAAATCACATGACCAGCTGACATCACTGCTAAACAAGAACTCACTCTTAAAAAATCTAGAGGCGATGAGTAGTGAGAGTGAAAGATTTTCTATCCTCTTTTTAGATATAGATAATTTTAGAATTATCAACAACACCTATGGACATCTTTTTGGCGATATCGTACTGCAAAAAGTGGGTCATATGCTTCAAAATACAACCTGTAATAACCACTGCTACAGATACAGTGCTGATGAGTTTGTCATTATCGTAAACAGTGAATGTGACCTTCAAAAAACTCTTAAAAATATAAAAACGACATTTTCAAAACCGGTCTCCATTTCAGGTAATCTTTTACGCATCGGTTTTTGTATAGGTATATCATCCTATCCGAAAAATTCCACAGATATTCAAGAGCTCATAAAAGATGCAAATACAGCACTTTTACTTGCAAAAACACAAGGAAAGGAGCAGATACTCTTTTATGAAAGCTATATGAGCGATGAGATCTCAAAACAGCATCTTCTTTTAGAAGCGCTCAAAGACTCCATCAAAGAAGAGCTTTTTCTCCCTTACTATCAGCCAAAAGTAAACTCACTTACAAAAGAGGTCGTCAGTTTCGAATCTTTAGTACGATGGGAGAGTCACGGAAAAGTCATTCCACCAAGTTTTTTTCTGCATCTTGCAAGGGAAAACAACCTTATAAACGAAATCGATCTTATCATGCTCAAAAAATCTTTGGCACAACTAAAAATTTGGCATGAGAATGGGTATAAAATCTCTATCTCTGTAAACTTTACAAACGATGACTTTAACAGTATTGCAATCTATAAAGTACTTCAGGAGTATCAAGAGCATCTTGAATATCTAACGATAGAAGTAACAGAGAGTGAACTGATGAATCTCAGTGATGAGGATTTACAACATCTTAATGAACTCAAAAAACTTGGAGTGAAGCTCTCTTTGGATGACTTTGGTACTGGATACTCATCACTGCAGTACATCCACAAACTGCCACTCGATGAACTAAAAATCGATAAAGCCTTTGTCGATAGAATTCCAGGTTCATCAAAAGATGAAGACCTGGTAAAAATCATCAAGTCAATTGCAGATACATTCAAACTCAGCTGTATTGTAGAGGGTGTAGAAAATGAAGAACAAAAAGAGTTTTTCAAAAAGCTTAACCTCACTACAATTCAAGGATACTTTTACTCAAAACCTCTCACACAAGAAGAAGCTACAAGAGTCTTGGAAAAAGGACTCTAAACTTTTCTTTTTTTAGCCGGATGTTTTCCCATCTGTGCACTAAAGTTTTTATTTGCTATTGCTTCTAAAAAAACAGTTGCATAAGAGCCTTTTGGCAGAGTAAAGCTAATATTTAAGATATCAAAATTGTTTTTATAGTCAAGTTTGATATCAGTTGGGAATATCAATGCTTCTCTGCGTGAGCCCTTGTCATATAAAAACTCATCATCATATTTTTCTTCTATCTCACGTGCCGCATCTCTTGCACGGTAGACATCACGACCACAAAGAAGCCCAGTTGGAATAACCTTATGTGCTTCAAAATCACGCTGAGGCATCTTTTTAGGAGTAAAGAGTTTCCCTTCATCTGACAGATAGACATCACCCTCTAAAAGCAGAAACTTCCCACTGTTTTTCTCACGTGAGAGTAGTACACGCTTACGCAACCATTGGTTAAAGTAAAAAGATTGATAGACAGAGATAAGAAACTTTTTGAGCTTCGCATCTTCTATGTGCAACTCTCCTGCTATCATCTGGCGTGCTTGATTGATGGAGTCTTCATCACGTCCAAAACGCTGATATCCGAAGTAATTTGGCAGTCCATCCTTTGCAAGTTTTCTCGCTCTTTTTTCTATCTGTCCCGCCTCGATGGGTGAAACACCAAAAAGGTTAATACTAAAACGGTTCCCAACTAAATCACCCATACGAATGGAGTACTTGTCCCGTGTAGTCTTTAAAATCTTAATACCGGGATGTTTGAACTTCCCCAGTGCTTTTTCATACTTGGCTTCTATACTTATGTACTGCGTTGTTGTTGCATGCTTGTCTTTAAGTCCCCCGTATCCAATCTTCTCAGCCGGTAGATTCAAAAACTGTGCAAAAGCCGCTATCATATCCCATGTTGTCATCTCAATCTTTTGCACACGTAGAATTATATAATTCCCTTTTTCACTGAACTTTCTCGGATTTTCATCAACGATAAAATCCTCTTTTGTCTGTTCAAACTTGAAGTTTATCTTCTCTCTGTCTTCTAAATATTCTCTTTGCAATTTTTTCCTTATAGTGCTAAACGATGTAGCACTTTGTTTGCTTGTGCTATATCTTTTTTGATTGCCTCTTTGAGTTTCTCAATAGAGTCAAATTTCTCATTGTTTCGTATAAAATTCACAAAACTTATCTCTGCTTTTTTCTCGCATACTACTGCACCATCCAATATATGACTCTCAACTGCAAAGCTTCCGTCAGTGCTCACTCGGTGTCCTATAAAACTCACAGAGGGATGAAAATGTTCTTCATCATCAATACGTGTCAATGTTGCATAAACTCCCTCTTTTGGTAGTAAAAAATCCTCTACTTTGAGATTAATGGTTGCCACAAGCTCACGTGAGCCTATCCCCTGCCCCTCAATTCGCTCACCTATGATACTATAGTTATGTCCCAAAAACTCATTGGCACCTTTTATATCACCAATTTGCAGTTTTGCACGAATCTTATGCGAATGTACCGAGTCATTATTATGTTTTACTTCATCAACCACGACCACTTCTCCATCAAAAAGTTTTTTTAAATCATTAAAAGAGTATTTTCTATCTTTTCCAAAATGAAAATCATACCCCACCACTATTTTTTGAAGTTTTGGAAATTTCTCTTGAAGCAGTTTGATAAAACCCTCTCCATCTAAATGTCGGATATCCTCAAGTTTGAGATACTCTATCTTATGGTCATTGTAATGTTCTCTATACTTCTGGGGTGTTAAATTCGCATAACCTGTCTCGATTACAACGATAACACCATTAGCATCCAGTTCATTAAAAAGTGCCTGATGACCAATATGCATACCGTCAAATCCACCGATTGCAATAGATCTACTATTTTCTAAAGTAATAGCAGTACTCAAGATTTCCATCCTTTCCAGCAAGTTTTGCTGGAGCTTTTTTTACAAGCTCCCATGATTTTAACTTACATGCATCTTCAAAACGTATCATAGCATTACTTACAGCTTTTTTATCTAAGACCACACCATTCTTATCACGTTTTGCCTCACGTCCTACTTCAAACTGTGGTTTAAAGAGTAAAATAATATCTTGGCTTACAAGCCTCTCTACATCATCTAAAATATGCAGCAATGAGATAAAGGCCACATCACTTACGATCAGCTCATATGGCTTATCACTCTCAAACTTGCGAATATCACACCCCTCATAGACCCTCACACGACTATCCTCACGCAAAGAGTGATGCAGTTGGTCATGCCCGACATCAACACAACTCACCTCACCCACTCCACGTTCTAAAAGCACCTGTGTAAATCCACCTGTAGAGGAGCCGATGTCCAAAGCTCTCTTATTTGTGACATCAAGTTCAATCTCATCTAAAAAATAGAGTAGTTTATAGGCCGCACGTGAGACATAGCTTTTATGCTCTGCAATTTCTACTTTACTCTCTTCTTCTACTTTAAATGATGGCTTCTTCACTACTTTACCATCAACACTTACAAGAGCTTCTTTAATAATTTGCTGTGCTTTGTTGCGGCTCTCACACACTCCTTTTTCTACAAGGTAGTTATCAAGACGCATCATTTAACTCCAAATTTTTGTAAAAACTTATTGAACTGATTTGCAAAATGCTCTGCATCTTTTACTCCAAAAGGCTTTGGTCCTTTTGTTACTTCCCCCATCTCACGTATGTTCTCCATCAAGTTACGCATCGCAAGATACTGTTTTATATTGTCTTTACTATAGAGCTCACCACGGTGATCAATCGCATGCGCATTTTCACTGATGACTCTATCAGCGAGTGGAATATCTGCCGTAATGACCAGATCACCTTCTTCTACCATCTCTACGATTTTATGATCCGCTTCATCTGCTCCAGCATCTACAATCATATATGTTATACAATCAGATTTTCCGATATTTATCTTTTTATTTGCAACTACACAGGTAGGGATTTGCAGTTTTTCAATTTGACGTAAAATGATTGCTTTTAAGAGATTTGGAAATGCATCTCCGTCAATATATATTTTCAATGCATTTTCTCTCACGCAAGCATCCCACGCATCTCATCTTCTGTAAGTGTTGCAATCCCAAGACTTACTGCCTTGTCATACTTGCTTCCTGCATCTTCACCATAAATTACGTAGTCTGTCTTTTTACTGACACTCCCACTTACTTTTGCACCCAAAGACTCTAACATCTCTTTTATCTTTGGTCGTGGCTCGCTCATCGTTCCTGTGAGCACAACCCTTTTACCTTTAAAAGGGTTCTCATCTGCTTCTTCTCTTTGCTCTGGTGCAACAGGTTGCAGGATAGCTTCAAGTTTTGTAACGGTTTGTAGATTTACCCGCATAAACTCCAAGTAGCTCTCCGCCATCTCATCACCAATGCCATCAATAGCTATAAGAGCTTCTTTACTTGCCTCTTTATACTCAAGTCCAAAAGTCTCTGCTATCATCTTTGAAGCCACTTCACCGATATGCTCAATACCTAAAGCATTGATAAATCGCCACAACTCAGCACCCTTTACACCTTCTATGGCCTTTAAAAGGTTTTGTGCTTTTTTCTCTTTGAACCCTTCTAATGTTAAGAGCTGTTCCATTGTCAAGCTAAAGAGATCTACTACACTTTGTACAAGTCCAGCATTAAAAAGCTGTTCAACAATTTTAATTCCAAGTCCGTCAATATTAAGACACTGCTTGGAAGCAAAATAGATGATGGAGTTCACTACACGTGCCTCACACTCTAAATTTTGACACTTTATAAGCACCTCTTCTTGCAGCAATTCACTGCCACATACAGGGCACTCTTTTGGTCTCTCAACTTTCACCTCATCACCATTACGCTCCTGCGTGAGGACTTTGACAATTTTTGGAATCACATCCCCACTTCGTAAAATGATGACCTTATCGCCGATGCGAATATCCATACGCTCTATCTCATCAAAGTTATGCAAGGTTGCACGTTCAACGACCACGCCGTCAATGTCCGTAGGTTCTACAATAGCTACAGGTGTAACAACTCCTGTTCGACCAACTTGGAGTATAATATCTTTAAGTGTCGTTATCTTCTCAACAGCCGGAAATTTATAGGCAACTGCCCAGCGAGGTACCTTTACTGTGTAACCCATATCGATTTGCGCTGCAATTTCATTGACTTTTACGACCATACCATCAAGCATCATAGAATAGCTCTCACGCTCCTCTTTCATCTGCTCATAGATAGCCTCTATCTCATCATACCCTTGCGCGAGAGCACGAAGTGGCGGTCTACGAAACCCAAGATTATAGATATATTCCATACGCTCACTTAGCAGTTTTTGTTTTAGGTCATTTACACCAATGCCGTAAGGAAGAAAAACCAAGTTGCGTGAGGCTGTTATCTTTGGATCCAGCTGTCGAAGACTTCCTGCTGCTGCATTACGAGGATTTGCAAAAGGTGGCTCACCCTGTTTGAGACGCTCTTGATTTATCTTTTCAAACTCATCTTTAAAGATAACAACCTCACCACGTATCTCAATTAATCCCTGATACTCAATTGTAAGTGGAATAGAGCGAATGGTTTTAACATTTTGCGTAATAAGTTCACCCTCTACTCCATCACCACGAGTAATTCCCTCACGCAGCTCTCCATTTTCATAGATAAGATTCAGACTTGCTCCATCATACTTTGGTTCACAGTAAAATGTTACATTAGAGTCTAATCTGTAAGTCTTCTCAAGCCACTTCTTCAGTCCTTTAGCATCAAAAATATCTTCTAATGACCACATACGTGAGAGATGTTTGGCTTTTACAAACCCATCACTCACCTCGTCCCCGATTCTTTGTGTTGGAGAGTCCTTTAAAATTGCATCCGGATGTGCCTCTTCATACGCTACTACCTCATGATAAAGCTTGTCATATCCTTCGTCTGTCATAATCGGATTATCCAAGACATAGTAGTGATATGCCCAGAGATTAAGTTTTTCTACTGCTTCTTTATACTCATTAAAATTCATAAATATATTTTACCTTTTTTAAACTTTTGTATGCAACCAATTTCGTTTGGAATAGATATACCAGTAGATGATTCCTTTTATCAAAGTCTCCAAATTCATTATTGCAAAGATTACGATAATTCCATATCCCATTTTATATGCTATATAGGATGGAATAAGTCGAAATATCCAAAGTGATACAAGATTGACTTTGAGTGTTGTTTTTGTTGCCCCTGCCCCACGTAGAGATGCAGAATAGACAAACATAATAGCAAGTGGAATCTGAGCAAGACCTACCAAGATGAGATACTTAGAAGCTACTGCAATTGTAAGTTCATCTTTTGTAAAGAAGTGTACCAGATATTCTGGAAAAAGTATCATAATAAATCCGACACTTCCCATAAACATATAAGCAATACGACCACTAATAATTCCCATATTATAGGCTTTATCTAAATCTTTAGCCCCTATATTTTGACCGACTAGTGCCATTGCCGCTATGGCAAAACCAAAGCCCGGCATAAAAGCAATGCCCTCTACTCGAAGTCCTACTTGATAACCGGCAAGTTCAGCCGTTCCATAGGCAGTAATGATAGAGACAAAGAAAAGAAAACTAAGGCTTGAGACTCCTCTGTCAATGGCTGCGGCATAACCGACTTTCAATACTCGCTTTATGTCTTTAAAACGAATGAGTGGCAGGAAATCAAGTTTAGAATTTGCTTTCTTTTTAATCAGCAGATAATAGGTAAGATTATTAAAACTGTAGGCAATCACTGTTGCAATTGCAGCACCTTCAATACCCATTGCTTCAAATCCAAAGTGTCCAAAGATAAAAACATAATTTAAAAAGGCATTGATTCCCGATGAAACCAGCTTGATATAGAGCGAACTTTTTGTATCGCCTGCGGCTGAGAGTGCATTATAGAGGAGTGTATCTAAAAAGATAACAATAATACCCAAAGAGATGATGCGAAAATAACTCCCACCCTCTTGGACAACTTCAGGAGTTGCGCCCATCCATGCATAAAAATGATAGGCTCCAAAATAACCACTGACAGTGACAACTATACCCAAAGATATAGCAAGCAAAACAAGTGAGAAAAGCAATGCTGAAGCTCTCTTTTTTCGTCTTTGCCCGATAAAACGCGAAATGAGTGTATTTCCACCAACAACAAAAAGTGTCATCAGGACATTGACTATCATCATAAACTGCATACTCATACCAACAGCAGCTAAGGCTGCAACACTGAGTGTTCCTACCATCAACATATCGATAAGAACCTGCAAAATATCTACAAGATGTTTTAGTGCTGCCGGAAAAGCTAAAGAGAGAACTTTTTTTGTATCACGTGAGATCATTTTTGAAAAAATTGTGCTACCTCTTGCATTGTTGCTATAAGTTCTTCTTGTGTTGCAAATTCTAAAACTTTCTTATCTCGCACATTTTCACCCGGTGGTGTATAATCAAAAACAAGAACATAATTTAAAAGCTTTACTTTATCACCGTAAAGCTCATACCACTCCAAGCTCATCTCTGCTACTTCACCCTGCATATCAATAACAACCGCCCCATAGAGGCGTGTTAATTTTTCTAAACTGATTACTTCACCGTTATATTCGTAATTCACTCTTTTTCATCCTCACTCAAACTTTTACTCATTAGCCCATCTTTCATTTTCAAATCTCATCGATTTTCTCTTTTTTTAGTATGAAATTATAATACACTGCACCTATAATAAAGCCAAGGCCCATGAAAAAAGCTATATTTTCAAAACTATAATCAACCGTTGTCAGATATCCAATCATATAAGATGTAAAGGCAGCTGCACTTAAAAAGAGCATATCGTTATAGGCAACGATACGTCCATAGTATTTTTGTTCTATATTTTTCTGTAGAAGTGTATAGCTGTAAGACCAAAGTGTTGTTGTAAAAAAACCGACTATTATGCTTGCAAGTAGTGAAAGATAAAAACTGTGCATTACATATGCCCAAATCCAGATAGCTAAACCCTGTCCTATAAAAACATAGATAAGACGTCTATTATTTATCCACTTTCCTAACACTACAGGACCGATCACTAAACCAACAGCCCGTGCAGAGTGTAGTAGTCCCAAAGCCAAAGATGTGGCAATTATGGAAGCATAGTATTTGTCTACCATTAAAGCTACAAGTGCATCAAAGGCAGTAAGCCCTACAAAAGAGTGAATCAACATTAGATGTAATGCTTTAGGATTTACTTTAAGATAAGAAAATGTATCTTTCATCATAGCAAAGAGATTCTCTTTAATATGCAATATCTCATCTTTAAAATCTAAATTATACAAAAGAAAAAAAGCAAGAACAAACATAAAAGCATCCAATAAAAAAGCGGTCTTTATGCCAAGCCAGTAAACTACAAAGCCACTAATTGCCATACCTAAAGTGTACGAAAGTGACCAGATTATAGAGTGCAGTTCATTCGCTTTTTGCAGCTTATCTCCATGCAAAATTTTTGGTAACAGAGACATCTCTGTTGTAAAATAGAATGAAGCCGCTGCCATCTTTACAAAGATTAAAAAATAGAGCAGATGTAAGTCTGAAAGCTCAATTACAAAGACCAAAGCGGCCGTTGCTATAATCTCGACAAATATCAGAAAAAGCATCAGTTCACGTGCTCGAATCCTATCAATAATCGGTCCAGAAAACGGTGCTTGAATAACACCTGCTAAAAAGTTTAGCATTGCTACAAATGCCACTACTTCAGCTGAAACCTGCAGTTGAATCAAAAGAGTATAAATGGCAACATTAGAGAACCAGGCACCAAAATAAGATATAAGTTGAATAATGGAAAGTCTTCGTAAAACAATCTCAAAAAGTAATAAATCTATATATATTTTCATAGATGCAAGAGTAGCATAAAATAGAGGAAAAAAAAGAAATTTGAAATTTTTTATTTTTTTTCTAAAGTTATTTATTAGCTTGTCGATATTGTCATTAATAATTATATTCTGTAATAGAGGAGTAGGTCATGGATGGCATAGCAAATGTTGCAAGACAGCAACAATCCCAAGTAAGTCCGCAAGAAGCTCAAGGAAGAGTTGCTGAGCAAATGCAGACAACACAACAAGTTGCACAAAGCAGAATGAAAGAAGATAATGTTGTCAAAGAGATGCAAGAAGCTTCTTCAACTTCAAATGAAAAAATCAATTCAAAGAGAGATGTAGAGGATTTAGTAAAAAAACTAAATGAAGCGATGACACCGCTTAATCCTGATATCAAATTTGGTGTCGATCAAAATGACATCTTTTATGTAGCAGCAATTGATGCGAAAACGCATAAAATGATTCGAAGATTTCCGGCAGAACAGGCACAGGACTTCTTACCAAAGATGCAAGAAGTGACAGGGATATTGTTTGATTCAAAGGGGTAAATCTATGCTCAAATGAGCATATACCTACTCCTAACCTTCTCTCATTTACTTGAAATTTTCTTATTTACTCTTTTTAACTACTTTACTATAAGTAAAATCTCACCTATTTTTCGATATAATCGCGGTAATTATTTTACAATCAAAAGGTTTTTTACATGAAAAAAAGTGTTAAAAAAGTAGTATTAGCCTATTCTGGAGGGCTAGATACTAGTGTTATCTTAAAATGGCTCCAAGATGAATACAAATGTGAAGTTGTAACTTTTACAGCAGATTTAGGGCAAGGTGAAGAGTTGGAACCTGCTCGAAAAAAAGCACTTGAACTTGGTATTAAACCTGAAAATATTTTTATTGATGATTTGCGTGAAGAGTTTGTAAAAGATTTTGTTTACCCTATGTTTCGTGCAAACGCAATCTATGAGGGGGAGTATCTTCTAGGTACTTCTATTGCTCGTCCACTTATTGCAAAACGTCAAGCTGAGATTGCAAAGATTACCGGAGCTGATGGTGTAAGCCACGGTGCAACTGGTAAAGGAAACGACCAAGTACGTTTTGAGATGGGTTATCTTTCTCAAGACTCAACACTTACTATCATTGCTCCGTGGCGTGAGTGGGATCTAAACTCACGTGAGAAGCTTTTAGCGTATGCGGCAGATCATGGCATTGCTATCGAGAAAAAAGGAAAGAAATCTCCTTACTCTATGGATGCAAACCTCCTACACATCTCTTATGAAGGTGGAATCTTAGAAGACCCTGCAGCTGAACCTGAAGAGTCTATGTGGTTATGGTCAAACTCTCCAGAGAATGCTCCTGATACTCCAGAGTATATTGAGATTGGCTACAAGAAAGGGGATCCTGTAACACTTAATGGTGAGGAGTTAACTCCTGCTACAATGCTAAAAACGCTCAATGAGCTTGGCGGAAAGCATGGAATCGGACGTGTAGATATTGTTGAAAACCGCTTTGTTGGAATGAAAGCACGTGGTTGTTACGAGACGCCGGGTGGAACTATTATGTTAAAAGCACACCGTGCTATCGAGTCTATCACACTTGACCGTGAGGCTGCACACTTAAAAGATGAAATGATGCCAAGATATGCAAAACTCATCTATAATGGTTTCTGGTTCTCTCCGGAGCGCGAAATGCTTCAAGCTGCTATTGACAAAACACAGGAGTGGGTAGAAGGAACTGTAAGACTAAAACTTTACAAAGGCAATGTAACTGTAGTTGGAAGAAGTTCAGACGTATCTCTCTTTAATGCGGAATACTCAACTTTTGAAGAAGATGAAGTTTATAACCAAAAAGATGCTGAAGGTTTCATCAAACTCAATGCATTACGTTTTATCATTGAAGGTAAAGCAAGAAGAGAAAAAAAATAAAAGGACAAAATATGAGTATAATTAAAATAGATATGAACTCACCTGAATTTCAGGCAGAGTTAGAAAAGACTATCAAGTTTACAGATAAAGTAAATGCTCAGTTTGGTTGGGTATACAACCCGCAAGAGGAAGTAAACGAAGGCGTACAGATGGGTCTTGCTCGTAACAAGATGATGTACAAAAAACGTTTCTGCCCTTGTTTTATGGTTATCGAAGAAGATGGTAAACCAAAATCAGCAGATGATAGAATCTGTCCTTGTAAACCGGCTATCGAGAGAGAAATTCCCCAAAACGGAGTTTGCCATTGTGGAATCTTCTGTACACCAGAATTTGCTGCGAACAAAAGAGTAGAACTTGGAATGGAAGAAGCGGCACATACACACTCACGCGGTCTTACAAAAGAAGAGTGTGAGATGCTTGTGAACAAAGATGAACTTGATGGTGATGAGCTTGTTTCACTTCTCGAAGCACGTGAGATTGGTATGGTTAAATTCACACTTGTTGATGTACGTGAGTATATGGAGTGGCAAATGGGTCATATCAAAGGTGCAGACAAATTAGTACCAACAAGCTCATTTTTCCAAACTTGGGAAGAAGCAAACTTAGCAAAAGATGAAAATATCATTGTTTATTGTCATGTAGGAAGCCGTTCGGCACATGTTGCAAGAATCTTAATGGATAACGGATATAGTAAAATTGGAAACCTGACAAACGGAATCGTTGCATATCCAGGTGAAATAGAAAGATAAAAAATTTAGGATACAAAAATGAAAGTACTTTTAATACAAGATGTAAAAAGTTTAGGAAAAGCTGGTGAAGTCAAAGAAGTAAAACCAGGATATGGCCAAAACTTTTTAATCAAAAAAGGATTTGCAAAACCAGCAACTCCTGAAATCATTGCAGAACATGAAGCGGAACTTAAAAGAAAAGCCGAAGAAGAAGCAGCAGAGATTGCAAGACTAAACGAACTAGCACAAAAACTTGACAAACTAGAGATTATCATCACAAAAAAACTTGGTCAAAACGGTCATCTTTTTGGTGCTGTTACAAAAGATGAGATTGCACATGCACTCCAAGAGCAGCACAGTATTGAGATAGATAAAAAACATATTACAGAAAAAACTGCAATTAAAACTGTAGGTGAGCATGATGTTGACTTGAAACTCGGTCATGGAATTCATGCAACACTTCACGTAGACGTACAAGGCGAGTAATTTTAGATGTTTGATGCTACAACGATATTAGCCTACAAAGGAAAAGACAAAGCCGTCATCGGTGGTGATGGTCAAGTTACTTTTGGCGACAGTGTTTTAAAAGGCAATGCAACAAAAATACGTACACTCTACCACGGTAAAATCTTAGCAGGTTTTGCCGGAAGTACTGCGGATGCCTTTAATCTATTTGATATGTTTGAAGAGTTTTTAGAGAATAAAAAAGGGGATCTTTTAAAGTCCGTTCTTGAGTTCTCTAAAGCTTGGAGAAAAGACAAGGTACTCCGTCGCTTAGAAGCTATGATGATAGTACTCAACCAAGAGCATATTTTTATACTTACAGGAAACGGCGATGTTGTAGAGCCTGAAGATGGAGAGGTTGCTTCCATTGGTAGCGGAGGTAACTTTGCTATCTCAGCTGCACGTGCACTGAAAAAACATGCATCTTTAGATGAAGAAGAGCTTGTAAAAGAATCTCTCCATATCGCTGCAGATCTGTGTATCTATACAAACCATAATATCAAAACTCTCATTTTAGAGGATAAAAACTAATGAATATGACGCCCAAAGAGATAGTTTCTTATCTTGACAAATATGTTATCAGCCAAAAAAATGCTAAAAAAACAATAGCTCTGGCACTTCGTACACGTTACAGACGTATGCAGTTAGATGATGAGATGCGTCAAGAAATAAAACCGAAAAACATCCTTATGATAGGCTCAACAGGTGTTGGTAAAACAGAGATCTCACGCAGACTTGCAAAAATGATGAAAGTCCCTTTTATTAAAGTAGAAGCATCTAAATATACAGAGGTCGGTTTTGTAGGACGTGATGTCGAATCTATGATTCGTGATTTGGTCGTTAACTCTATCTCTATTGTTAAAGCAGAACAAGAGGAAAAAAACCGTGAAAAGATAGAGAACTACATCATCAATCGTATCACGGAAAAACTTGTTCCCCCTCTTCCTGCTGGGGCTAGTGAGAGTAAAAAAGATGATTATCAAAGACTCCTTGAAGCAACAGAAAGACGTGTAGAATCAGGTGAAATGGATGATAAGATTATTGAAATTGAACTAGAGTCAAATATGACCATAGAGTTCAATGATACAAATCTTCCTCCAGAGATGGCTAAAGTTCAGGAGAGTTTTTCAAAAGTTTTCTCTACTCTAAATAAAGAAGAAAATAAAAAAGAGGTGACAGTCAAAGATGCAAAAGTATTACTTCGCCAAGAAGCAAGTGCCAAACTTTTAGATATGAACTCCGTTACTGCCGAAGCACTTCGCCGTGCTGAGAATGGTGGTATAATTTTCCTTGATGAAATAGACAAAATTGCACTCAGTGAAAAATCACAAGCTAGAAATGACCCTTCCAAAGAAGGAGTACAACGTGATCTGCTTCCTATAGTGGAGGGTTCAAGCGTCTCTACAAAATATGGAACGATTAATACGGACCATATCCTCTTTATTGCAGCTGGAGCTTTTCATGTAAGTAAGCCAAGTGACTTAATTCCTGAACTGCAAGGTCGTTTTCCACTCAGAGTTGAACTTGAAGCACTGACAGAAGAGACACTCTATGCCATCCTCACGCAGACTGAAAACTCACTGCTTAAACAGTATGAGGCACTCCTTGGTGTTGAAGGTATGAAGCTTACTTTTGAAGACGAGGCTGTTCGTGCTATCGCAAAACTCTCACACCGTGCGAATGAAACAGCAGAAGATATCGGTGCAAGACGTCTGCATACTGTGTTAGAACGCATACTAGAAGATATCAGTTTTAATGCTGATGAGTACAAAGACCAAGAGTTTGTAGTAACAAAAGAGCTTGTACATGAAAAACTTGATGAAGTTGTCGAAGATGATGACCTCGCTCGCTACATTTTATAAAGGTAAACTATGACAAAAGCTGGTTTCGTCTCTTTGATTGGACGCCCTAATGCTGGAAAAAGTACACTAATGAACTCACTTTTAGGTGAGAAGATAGCGATGGTAAGCCAAAAAGCAAATGCTACAAGGAAACGTTCCAATGCTATTGTTATGCATGACAATGCTCAAATCATCTTTGTAGACACACCCGGTTTGCATGAAAAAGAGAAAGTTCTTAACAAGTTTATGCTTGATGAAGCACTCAAAGCAATGGGGGACTGTGACTTAATCGTTTACTTAGCACCAGTTACAGACTCAACCGAACACTATGAAAAATTTTTAAAACTTAATAAAAAAAATATTCCACATATTATAGTACTCTCTAAAATCGATCAGGTATCACAAGAGAAGCTCTTTAAAAAAATTGCCTCATATAATCAATACGCAGATAATTTTGAAGCGCTCATTCCAGTAGCAATCCCTAGAAAAGTCGGTCATAAAGACCTACTTGACACCATTGCAAAACTACTTCCAGAGTCTCCATTTCTTTATGACCCTGAAGATTTAACAAGTGAACTTGTACGTGATATCTATGCTGGTTTTATCCGAGAGGCTATCTTTGAGAATATCAGTGATGAAGTCCCTTATGAATCAGATGTTATCATCGACTCAATTGAAGAAGATCATGGCATTGATAGAATCTATGCAACTATCATCATTGAAAAAGAATCCCAAAAAGGTATTATCATTGGGAAAAAAGGTGAAGCGATTAAAAGAATCGGAAAAGCAGCACGTCAGAAGATAGAAGAGCTCAGCGGGAAAAAAGCCTACCTTAACCTGCAAGTCGTAGTAAAAAAAGGCTGGACAAAAGATAAACACTTTTTAAAAGAGATAGGATATGACAATGCACAATAATTTTTATAAAACAGTTTTTTTAATACTTTTTCTTTCATCTTCACTCTTCGGAGTTGACCTCCATCTTTTAACCCACTATAGAAACAATGGCATCAATGATATAGAAAAAGAACTTGATAAAAAACTTGCACAAGAGTCCTATTGGAATGATTATCTTAAAAATATTGATACCTCTTTTGGTTACTTTGAATCCTATACAAATATTCTTACATGTGATAAATCAAAATCTCGACTCTCTATCTACAAAAAAGATGACAACAACACCTATCAATTAAAAAAAGAGTATAGTGCTTATACAGGAAAGATGAAAGGTGACAAGCATAAAGAGGGAGATCTTCGCACACCTGTCGGTGTTTACAATATTGTCAAAAAGATAACAAAAGTTGACTCTTTTTACGGGCCGATGGCATTTGTCACCTCTTATCCTAATATATATGATAAGTATCAAGGTAAAACAGGACAAGGCATCTGGATTCACGGTCTTCCTATTAAACAAGAGAGGGATGAGTTTACAAAAGGATGCATCGCTATCAACAATCAAAGTATAGAGTGTCTCGATAGAAATATAGATATATCAAAGACTATTTTGATTATTGATGAAGAGAGTGTGAAAAAAGAGGCATCAAAAGAGCGACTCTCAAAAGTCCTTGCAAGTCTCTTTGCATGGAGATACTCTTGGATATATAATGATATAGATACCTATCTCAGTTTTTATACTCCGGAATTTAAACGTTTTGACGGTATGAATTTTGAACAGTTTAAAAAGTATAAAACTAGAATTTTCAATAAAAACGAAAAAAAGACCATTATATTCAGACAGATCAATGTTATCCCCTACCCTGATACAAAAGATATCTTCAAAATTGCTTTTTTAGAAAAATATAAATCAAACAGCTTCTCCTTTACAGGGAACAAAGTTCTTATAGTAAAACTTACAGAAAATAAGTTCAATATTATTACAGAAAGGTAATTATGAAACTTTTCGTAATTATCTCTCTGTTTTTCTTTACACACTTATCTGCAAAGATAAATCTTATCAAAAAAGAAAATTCTGATTCTAACACAACACTTTTGGTTATCGGTGGTATCCACGGTAATGAACCAGGAGGCTATTTTTCAGCTGCAGTCCTTGCTACACACTATAAAATTCTCTCAAAAAATCTCTGGATCATTCCAAATCTCAACCAAAAAAGTATTATTGCAAACAGACGCGGTATACATGGAGATATGAACAGAAAATTTGCAACAATTAATGAAAATGACAAAGACAAACCAACTGTTGATGCCATTAAAAAAATCATACTTGAAAAAAAAGTCTCTCTTGTTCTTAATTTACATGATGGACACGGTTTTTACAGAGAAAAAGAACAAAGCAGTATTTTCAATCCAAATGCCTGGGGACAGACCTGTGTCATTGACCAGTGTTCACTCAATAAGAGTCAACCTTTTAGTAACTTAAATGACATAGCACGTAATGTCAAAGAAAATATCAATAAACAACTCTTACAAAAACATCATATTTTTAATGTCAAAAATACAAAAACAAAATTTAAAGATGAACAAATGCGTTTATCTTTAACATATTTTGCAGTAAAAAACAACAAACCGGCCTTTGCAATTGAGACCAGTAAAAGCCTCTCTTCCATTTCTCAAAAAGTCTTCTATCAGCTCCTTGCAATTGAAGAATTTATGAAAATAATGCATATAAAATACGCTAGAGACTTTGAATTAAGCGAAAAAAATGTCGAACAGATAATAAAAAATTATGGAACTTTGGAAATAAATCACAATATTTTGTTAGATTTATGTAATATCAAAAAATCTTTAAGCTTTATTCCGCTAAAATCAAAGGGTAACGACTTTAACTGTTCCAATCCGTTGGGAGCGGTTAAAAAGAATAAGTATGGCGCATACGATGTATTTATAGGTAATAAAAAAATTACCTCGCTAAGGCCTCAATATTTTAAAATGTCAAAAAATTGTCCACGAATTTATAAAATTGAGGCGGATGGAAAGTTGATTTCTTTGCCAAAAGCTTCAAACTTTTATATAAGTGACGATTTTAAGATTATTAAAGGTAAAAACTTTCGTGTAAACGTTATTGGTTACCACTCAAAAAACAGCAAAGATGAGAGTGCTATCACGATCTCTTTAAAAGATCTCAGTAAAAGGTATGCTGTTGATAGAGCCAATAAAACTTACAGAATCGAGTTTTACAGTAACGATGGATTTTGTTCCATGTTAATGGTTAAATTTAAATAGGATTATAATTAATGAGTACGTCAGCACAACACTCTTTTTCAAGTGTACTATCTGTTAATCCCTACAAAGATGCCTACTTTAGTAGTGTTTCTAGTTTTATTAGTGAATCAAAAACTCCTGAATTTTCAAAAGAACAATTTGTTATCTCGTATTTAAATACAAAAGAGTTTATAACAGCACAGATTGAAATCAGTAAGAATATTCCCGAAGAAGATCTCTATGACGCTATTAATAGTAAAGCATACGATGAATTAGCACTTGACCAAGCAGTTGAATATCAAATTCAATATATAGAAAATTTTCACAATTTAGATGAAGAGAACAGGCATTTTCATCTCTTTATAGTTGATCCGCTTGATTTAACAACAACATTTGAAAGAGTGGTTGAAAAAGTAAAATATATTGATGTTATCATCCCTGCTCCTTTACTTATTAAATCACTCTATGCAAAAGAGATTATTGACAGTAGTAATACACACTGTTTTATCTATTTTCAGGAAAATGATGCGTCTCTAACAATTTACAGCAACAAAGAGTTTATTTACACAAAATCTATCAAATACTCTTTTTTAGATATGCATGAAAGGTTTTGTGAACTGTACGGTGAAAGAATTCCATATGATGACTTTATGGAATTCTTGACAGAAGCAAATCTTAAAGATACAGAGAGTGAATATAAAGAGTATTTCATTCGACTCTATAAAGAGCTCATTGCAAATATCAATGATATTTTAACGTATGCAAAACGGGCTTTTGAGATTGATAAGTTTGAACATGTATATATAGGTACACAAGTTAAAACTGAGACAAAACTTCATGAGATGCTAGAAGTTGAGCTCAATATTTATGCAAGTGAATTTGATTTTGACTACGGTTTTGAGACAAGTGATGAAGTTTATCTTGATCAAATGCACTCACTTATGCAGCTCTACACTCTTGTTCCTCCAATGGATAGATATGAATGTAACTTTACAACTTATAGACGTCCACCAAAATTTATTCGAAGAGAGAGTGGTAAGCTTATAATACTTACAGCAGCCGCTTTTGCACTTGCTTTTGCCTATCCTATTACATACTGGATTTTAACATATGCACAGGAACTTCAAGAAGACCTTTTAAAAGAGGACTATAAAGAAGTGCACAATATAAAAATCACAAGAGAAGCCACTATTAAAAATAGATTGGCAGATAAAGAAAAAGCATTAACACTATTAGAACAAGAGAAAAAAGAGTATAACGATAAGAAAAATACACTTATCAAGATTCATGAAGTAAAAGTCGATTATCCAATGAAAGCGAAACTTATATCAGAGTTTGCAAATGACATCAATAAATTTAAAGTTAAGGTTTCATCAATAGGATACAGCGAAGATGAAAAAGTAGGTAAAGTTCTAACATTGAATCTTGTTTCTTTGAAAGATAGAGAGATTACAAAACTTGTTGAATATCTTACAAAAACTTATGAAACGAAATATGATTTTGACTTAGAAGAGATTAAAATCAATGACAAGTCAGACTTATATACCAGTGAGTTGAAAGTGAAGTTATTATGAAAATAAATATAGAAGATTACTTACATAAGATAGATAGGGCATTTCAAGGGAAAGAACAAAAAGAGATATATATGACATACGTCATGATAGTTGCCGGTATATTTGCTTTTGCTTACCTTTTCTTTTGGGATAGTTCTTTTGAGAGTTTTGAGCAGACAAGAGAAAATGTTAAACGATTTGAGAAACAGATTGCAAATGACAAACAGTATCTGCAGAGAAATCCAGAAACAAAAATCACTCAGCTTGATAGAGAGATTAAAAAAATCAATGATGAAATGATGATGCATAAAAATAACAATGCTTATATTAAGCATAAAATTGAAGCTATCTCATCTCTTATCTATGATGAAAGTGCATGGGGTGAATACCTTGACTCTATTACAACCAATGCTCAAAAATACCATGTGAAAATAAATTATATAACAAACAAGTATGCTGATACAGGAAGTTCATTTGGACATATTTTAAATATCACTGTATCTTCTGAAGGAAACTTTAGAAATACTGTTAAGTTCATCAATTCTATGGAGCAAAGTGATCTTGTTGTAGATATACATGATTTTAATATCACAGCCGAAAATATTTTAAATTCGGATTTTAGAATCTCAGTATGGGGGATTAAATACTAATGAAAAAACTAACTATAATCTTACTATTACTCCTATCTACACAGCTTTTTTCAAATGAACTTGCTTGGGTAGATGAGCAGATAGAAGCTATCAAACCACCGAGAAAAGGTATAGATAATAAAAAAATTTCAAAATTGAAAGATCCATTTATCTATTTAAAAACCAAAAAAGGTAAAAAAAGGAAGAAAAGTACATATAGAAGTAGAAAATCCTCAACATCAGGTTCTAAAAAAGTTCGTACTTACTCTTCAAAAATTTCATTAGAAGCGATCTTAAACAAATCTGCCCTTATTAATGGAAAATGGTATAGAGAAGGTGAAAAAATCTATGAATACAAACTTGAAAAAGTGAATCTTAAAACAGTACTCTTAACAAAGGGTAAGAAACAATTACTTCTCTCCACTGTGAGTAAAAGTAAAAACCTTAAATTTAATAATAAGTAGGAACGAAAAATGAAATTTATTAAAACATCGCTATGTGCAGCAATACTAACAGCAATGGTATCAACAAGTAGTTTTGCAGATTGTTCATATGAACTCTTTAGCATAAGTTCATCAAAAAACACGAAGATAATGGACTTTATAGAACAGCTCAGTGATGAGTGTGGTTTTAGTATCATCATTACTGATCCTAATGCAGAAGAGTTTCTTCAGACAAAGTTAAACAAAACGAACTTGAAGAACCTAACAATAGATGAAGTACTTAATATTATTTTATCAGAGAACAATCTCTCATACACTTTAGAGAACAACCTACTTAAAATCTCTTACTTACAAACAAAAGTCTTCAATATTGACTATATTCTTTCACAAAGAAAAAGTACCGGAAGCACTGATGTCACACTTAGTTCTTCATCTAATGGAGGTCAAGGAGGCACTTCAATACCTGGAGGCATGGGTGGTGGTGTCGGAGGAGGCACAGGTGGAACTACTGGAGGAAGTACTTCTACAGCTGATAGTGGTATAAAGATAGAAAGCAGTGATGAAGTAAAATTCTGGGAACAACTCGATACTGAATTTCAAAGTGTGCTCAACCGTCCACATGATGCATACCATGCACCAGCTCCGCTTATTAACAAAAATGCCGGGCTTATTACTGTCACAGCAACAACAAAACAGTTGAAAAGATTTGAAAAGTATCTTAAAAAGCTTCAAGACAAAGTACAACTACAGGTACTTATAGATGTACAGCTTTTAGCAGTAACAATGAGTGAAGGTAAAACGACAGGGATTGACTGGAAACAGCTTTATGCACTTCAGAACTTCCAAGTTGGTATTAACACACTCGAACTTAAAAATGTTGATACATTTGATACTACAGATGCAACTTCTCCAAATATTACTACAGCAGCTCTAAATGGTGCGGCTGGAATGGCAAAAATCGTAACACTTAAAGGTGGTGCTTCACTCAATGAAGTTATTAAGTTTCTAAAAACGCAAGGTGATGTTAATTCTATTTCAAATCCAAAAGTTCTAACACTTAATAATCAACCAGCACTTATTACTGCGGGTACAGAGTACTTTTATAAAATCAAATCAGAAACGAACCAACAAGGTACCGGTGGTGGCGTTGCTGCAACAACACAAAATGAAAATGTCCAATCAGTCTTTGCAGGTGTTCTTTTAACAATTACACCTGAGATCTCTGATGATAAAACAATTACACTGAGAATCAATCCGTCACTCTCTGAGACAACGACAAATATGGCAGACGTACCAAATACAGGTAGAGATATGCCACCCGATTTAGCTCGTCGTCAACTCTCATCTGTTGTAACAGTAAAAGATGGTAACAGAATTATTCTTGGTGGTCTTATCAATACCAAAAATACAAATAATACAAGTAAAGTTCCAATCTTAGGTGATATTCCTATTATAAGCTATCTATTTAAATATGAAGAAATGATAAAAGAGACGCAAGAGTTGGTAATTATTATTGAACCACATATTATACATAAATCAAAAAACAGTGTTTCACTTTCTGATTTAGGTTATGAAGGTTTAAGTAATGACTTAATTGACCTTGAACGTGCTTCAAAAAATGCTAAAAAAGCTGAAACAAGCGAAGCAAACACTACAAATAATGAAAAATAGGAGGCATAATATATGAACAGTATCTTTGTAAATTCTAAAAATGTTTTCTTAGATACTGTAAATCCCAAAGATTATGTCCAGCTAGACAGAGTCTCAACAATCTACCAATCATTGAAAGACTCTATTAAAAAACCTTTGAAGATGATACTTCTTTATGGAAAACCAGGGACAGGAAAGAGCATGTTTTTAACAAAGCTCTCTCTTGACTTAGCAGATACACAAAATGTTTTTCTATATGATACCCCTATTTTGGATGAAAGTGAGTTTTATAAGACACTTGCACAAGATGTATTTGAAACCAAATATGCAGGAGAGTTGAACTTTACACAATTTATGAAAATTGTAAAAGATAAAAACCTGAATCAAGTTCCTGTTATTTTACTTGATGAAGCACAACTCTACTCTGAAGAACTGATGGAGAAAATTCGACTTTTATCAGATACAAGAACACTTAAATTTGTTATCGCTTTGCATAAGACAGAGAAAGAAGATCTTATTGCAAAAGAACATTTCCAAACAAGAATTTGGGAAACTATTGAGCTTGAAAACTCTTTGCCGACAGAACTAAAGATATATATACAAAAAAAACTGATGAAAGCAAACTGTTTTGATACAGCCAGCATGTTTAATTCAAAAGCTGTAAACAAAATTTATAAATTAACTCATGGAAACTATAGAGATACAAATAAACTCCTATACGGGCTTTTTGAAATCTATAGTACTTATGAAAAAAACAATCAGCTCTATTCTATAAAGACAAATCAAATTTCAACAAAACTTATAGAGATGGCAGCTATACATACAGGTTTGATAGATGCTTAATACACGAGAGTTAGAAAAACGTTGGCTAAAATATAAAATTAAAACATATATTCCACATGCCATTATTTTTGTCAGTATCATTGTTATTATGACGATTATATCAATCTTTGCCACCTCCAATACAGAAAAAACTCCAGTGATAGCGACAAAAACAGAAAAGCATGAAAAGAGAAAGATTGTAGCAATACAAAGTCTTCAAAAAGAACAAAATGTTTCTACGCAAAAAGAGATCGTCACAGCTCCAGTCCAAACAAACATACAACAAAATACTCAAGTACAAACAACGACTTTAACAGAAGATACAAAATTAACCCTCTCACCATCAATGAACTTTATGAGACGTATACAAAATGAAGAACAGCAACCGTACTATAAAGTCACATCTTCTGTAAAAAAGAGTACTAAAAAAAGAAAAAAAGTTGTTCAACAAGCTACTGTAGAAGAAGAGTATATGGATATAGAACAGAAAAGTCAAGTAAAGAAGAAAACAACAAACAAAGCACCTATTACAATAGTAAAAAAAGAACCAACTTCAAAACCTTATAAAAAACAAATCATCACGATTGAGAGAAGAGATTCACAAAACGACATCAAAGAAATCATTACGAGATTTAAGAAGAACAATAACCCTGCTTTAAGTCTTTTTGTTGCAAAAAAATATTATGAGCTTGGTAATTATGAACAAGCTTATAATTATGCACTTATAACAAATGCAATCAATAATGATATAGAAGACAGTTGGCTTATTTTCGCAAAATCTTTAGTCAAACTCAATAAAAGAGATATGGCTATTAAAACATTAAAAGAATATATTAAATATTCCCACTCCGGTAATGCAAAAATCTTACTTAATGATATACAATCAGGAAAATTCAAATGAGACTTTTTATAATTTTACTTTTTTTAGCAAACAGCTATGCAGGTGATGTTAAACAGGAGATGTTTGGACTCTATCAAAATAAAAAATATGCACAAGTCTGTAGCATGGGATTTGACAACTTTGGAAAATATAAACGTGATGAAGAGTTTGTCTCACTCTATGCTTTTGCATGTTTACATTCGGACTATATTGACAGACTTGCCGTACCAACAGCAGTTTTAAAATTTTCAGAAGAAGCACGTGCAAACTCAGCTTACTTTTCAGTAATTTTGATGCAAAAAAAACTACTCTACCACTCTTTAGTTGATGGTTATGAGCTCTCAAAGTTAAAGTTACCAACAACAGACTATGTTCTTTCAAAAGTGTTTGATCTTTACGCAAAACTAGGTAAACATGAAAAACGTACATTTTATCTTTTTGAAGATCCCAATGATAAAAAGCTTTCATACAAGCTTTATCTGGCAAAAGATTATAAAATTTCAAAAATGGTTATTGAAGAGTTTTATGATACAATGCTTTTAAAGAGACATATATACTGGTAAGGGAAAAAAGTGGATAGGATTACGACAGATTTACTTGCCAATGGTTCTATAATGAAAGGACAAGTAGACAGACTACTTGCAAAAGGAATCAGCGAAAATCTTATCTTACGTGATATAACCCTCTCTGGTTTTATGACAATGGACAGACTCATCCGTTATATTGTCCAACAGGTACGTAATGGTGTCTATAAACTCTCTATCATAGATGATTATGACTACATACCAGAAAGTGCAGTTCTGCAAAAACTAGCACAAGAGCTAGATTTGATGTTTGTAGACCTAGACTCCATTGATATGGACTACAATCTTACAGCAAATGTCCCTTTTGCACAGTTTCAGAAACATCATGCTATCCCAATCTCGCAAGATGAAATGAGTATCACTGTTGCATTTAATGACCCGCTTGATATTGATGCACAAGAAGCGATTCAAAGACTCTTTCCAAGAAAAATTCTTAAAATTGCTCTTGCTACAAGAAAACAGATTGAGACCTATCTTTATAAAATAAGTCTTAAAGACAGTGTAAAAGATTTGGTTCGTAAAATTCGTGAAGAGTTAAATTCTATCTCAACACTCGAAGAGCAACAGGAAGCTTCCTCTATTTTATTACTAATTGATGTAGTACTCAAAACCTGTATTAACGGGCGTGCAAGTGATATCCACATCGAACCGACTGAAAAAAACTGTGTAGTTCGTGGACGTGTTGATGGAAAGTTAACGGAGATGTTTATCTTTGAAAAAGATATCTACCCTCCTCTGGCATCACGATTGAAACTTTTAGCAAATCTTGATATCGCAGAAAAAAGAAAACCACAGGATGGACGTTTCTCTACTACAGTAGGATCACGTGAATATGATTTTCGTATCTCAACGCTGCCAATTCTTTATGGTGAATCAATTGTTATGCGTGTGCTCGATAAACAAAAAGCACTTGTAAGACTTGAAGATGCCGGTATGGATAGTGTCAGTTATCATAAACTGCTCAAAGGCCTGCAAGCTCCTTATGGTATCATACTGGTAACAGGACCTACCGGTTCTGGTAAAACAACAACGCTCTATGGTGCTCTCAATGAGCTGAGAAATGTAGAAGATAAAGTCATTACAGTTGAAGACCCTGTTGAGTATAGAATGAATCTTATCCAGCAGGTTCAGGTAAATGCAAAAGTAGGTCTCTCTTTTGCTGATGCACTTCGCTCTATTTTACGTCAAGACCCTGATAAGATCATGATCGGGGAGATTCGTGACCAGGAAACTTTAGAGATTGCGATCAAAGCAGCACTAACGGGTCACTTGGTTATTTCAACACTGCATACAAATGACTCAATATCAGCTATTCCTCGTATGGCCGATATGGGTATAGAACATTATTTAATTAGTGGTGCGCTTGTTGCTATACAGGCACAGAGACTTGTAAGAAAAATTTGTGTTCACTGTAAAGTAGAAGATGCCCTTTCAGCTTCTGTTTTGGAAGAGATAGAGGGTGTTGTACCAGAAGGTACAACCTTTTACAAAGGAAAAGGCTGTAAAGAGTGTGGTGGAACAGGTTATATGGGACGTGAAATGATTTGTGAGGTTTTAAATATCTCAGAAGAGCTTTCATCTTTGATAGCAAAAGGTGCATCAAAAGAAGCTATGCTTGTTCAAGCTATGAAAGAAGGCTTTATACCTATTTTCCAAAATGGTTTACAAAAAGCCATTGATGGTATTACAAGTATTGAAGAAATATTAAAGGTGGCAAAAGGATGAAGTATTTTTTAGTAACGGTTTTAACAAAAGGGAAAAAAGAGAAAATTGGCTTATATGCTGAAGATAAAAAAGAAGCTAATGGTTATGCAAAACTCAAACTTTCTGGAATTATCATTAAAGTAGAAGAAGCAGCTGAACCACTTGAAGACAAATTTCGAAGAATTAAAGCAGATCTTTTAAAGAATGTCAAAAAAAGAAAGATCAAACCAGATGCACTCATTGCTGCCATACGACAGTTAGCCGTTATGACAAATGCCGGTATATCCATCCATGATTCACTCAATGAAATAGCCAATGCCACAACTGATGATGCTTTAAAGACTGTTTTTTCCAAAATCGCAGATGATATCAACTCCGGACACTCCTTTTCATCAGCAATGGAAAATTTCCGATTTGAAGTTGGAAACTTAACAATTGCTATGATTCAACTTGGAGAAAAAACCGGTAACCTTGATGAAGCTCTCTATTCTCTTGCAGATATGCTCGAAGAGATTCGTGCCAATGTTATCAAGTTCAAAAAAGCGATGGCATATCCAAGAAATGTTATGATAGCAATGGCTATCGCATTTACAATTCTTATCTCTTATGTTGTACCACAGTTTAAATCAATCTTTGAAGAGCTCCATGCTGAACTACCACTGCCAACTATTATCCTTCTAAAACTAGAATATCTCTTTAATAACTTTGGACCGTATCTCTTAGCTGGACTTGCGGTCTTTTATGTTGTATTTAATTATCTCATTACCAACTATGAAGATATCCGATATAAATGGCATCAGTTCCTTTTACGAACCTATTTGATTAAAAACATTATCAAGTTCTCAACACTGAGCCGTTTTACACTTGTATTTTCCGAGTTGATTCGTGCCGGTATTCCAATTGCAGAAGCATTAGATACTGCTATTGATATGATCGACTCTCTTCCTTTAAAGAAAAAACTCCAATCTGTAATCATTACAGTTGAAAAAGGTGGCGCACTTAACAAAGGGCTTGAAGAGACTGGACTTTTTGAAAATATGATTATTCAAATGGTGCGTGCCGGTGAAGATAGTGGTACGCTAGATACAATGATAAAAAAAGTGGCTGAATATTATAAAATGCGTTTTGATGCCATCATCGATGGTCTTAGTGAAGCGATTGAACCAATTATGCTTCTTATCATTGCATCGATGGTTATCTTACTTGCTCTTGGTATCTTCTTACCAATGTGGGATATGGGGAATGCTGTTCAAGGAAGAAGATAAAGCAAAAAGCTTATCTAAGAGTTACGATCCTTGCAACTTTTGCAAGGAAAGTCTCTAGAGACTCCTTCACCCCTTTAATGGTATACACTACGTTTGTATCAAACTTTTTTTCAACTACAGTAATATTATTTGCTTCAATCTCATAATCTACTAAGCGGACGTCTCCATACTTAATCTCTATAATTTGAGTATTTTCTTCTCTATACTCAATCAGGTCCGCTTCACTTACAACAAGATTCACTGCATCACTATAGGCTCGAACTAATCCACCGGTACCGAGTTTTGTACCACCGAAATAGCGTACAATTATTACAGCTACATTAATTAACTCCTGCCCTTGCAGCACCATTAAAGATGGTTTACCCGAAGTTCCCTTTGGCTCTCCATCATCACTAGAGTGTTCTACGATTTGAGAATATTCATTCAAATATCTGTAAGCAGTTACAAAATGTCTTGCTTTTGGATGTTGTATTTTTAGTTGTTCAAGCGTTGTTTCATATATTTCGTAGGGAATAAGGTGAGCAATAAACTTCGATTGCTTCACCTCTAAAGTAGTGGTAAAATGTCCTTTGAGTGTTTGCATTATGCCAAGTTTGTATAAACTTTTTGCACATCCTCATCATCTTCAAGTCGCTCTAAAATCTTATCTACATCGGCTTGATCCTCTTCACTGATCTCTATTGGAGTATTTGCAATTCTCTCCAGTGTTGCTTTTGTGATCTCAACACCCAAGTTCTCTAAAGCTTCATTCATTGTACCAAATGCAGTATAATCAGCAGTTGCAAGAACAAGGCCCTCTTCTTCCTCAATCTCTTCCAGACCGGCATCAATGAGTTCAAGCTCTAACTCTTCTAAATCCATATCATCTTTTAAATTAAACTCAAAAATAGCCTTGCGTGAGAACATAAACTCGAGTGAGCCATTTGTCAGCATCTCACCACCATTTTTATTTAAAATACTTTTTACATTTGCAACGGTACGTGTGTTGTTATCTGTCGCACATTCGATAAAAAGAAGCACTCCGTGAGGAGCTTTGCCTTCAAAATTCACCTCTTTCATATCTGCACTATCTTTTGCAGCAGCTCTTTTTATCGCAGCATCAATATTGTCTTTTGGCATATTTTCCGCTTTTGCATTTAAAATCGCCGTACGGAGTTTAGGGTTTAGATCAGGGTCCATTCCACCCTCTTTTGCCGCCATTGTAATGACTTTTCCAAGTTTAGGAAACAGTTTAGACATTGCTCCCCATCTTTTTAATTTTGATGCTTTTCTATATTCAAACGCTCTACCCATAAAAATTCCTAGTTAATTTTTTTGCAATTATACCATTTTCAAAACTATAAGTGTATAATACAGCATGAGGAATACAGATGAAACTCTCTTTTAGAATCAAACACCATTTTTTCAGTGCATTTCGTGAAATATTTGTTCATCATCATGGCTCATTAGAGTTTCGTGCCAAAATATTTGCACTTGTAATTGCTGCAAATGAAAAACCAAAAGTTGAAAATTTTATTCTTGTAAAAGAGCTCGCTACAAAAATTTATGAGGGGGATGAGGACAGAGCAAATCTGCTACTCTTAACGACAAAAGAGCTTGTTGAAAAAGTAAAAAAACAGAACGCTTTAGATTTGGACCTACTCGTTGCTACTATACAAAAAGAGTTAAAGATTGTCCCACGATATGCAAAAAAGATAGATATTGAATCTCTTAAAAATTTTTTACTCTACAGTAATGATGAGGATACACTTGCATACCAAAAAAATATCTTAGAGTTTCTAGAAAAATTAAAAGAAGAGACACTTCACAGCAATAAATCAATAACGAAGGAATAAATGAATGGATTTACAAACACTGGCACTTCACGCAGGTTATGAAAAAGATACGCAAGGGACTATGGCAGTTCCAATTTACCAAACCACAGCTTATGAGTTTCGGGATGTAGAACACGCTGCAAATCTCTTTGCAATCAAAGAGCTTGGCAATATATATACACGTCTGAACAATCCGACAACTGATGTTTTTGAAAAACGTTTTGCCTCACTAGAAGGTGGAGAAGCAGCACTTGCAACTTCATCTGGAATGAGTGCAATATTTTATGCCTTCGTTAATGCTGCCCAAACCGGTGATAATATCATCTGTGCAAAACAACTCTATGGAGGAAGCCTTACGCAAGTAGCCCATACACTGAAACGTTTTGGCATAGAAGCACGTTTTTTTGATGTTCATAATCCTGAGGAAATTGAAGAGCTCATTGATGAAAAATCTAAAGTTATTTTCTTTGAAAGTTTGACAAACCCTAGTATCGATGTTGCAGACATTGAAGCACTTACTGCCATTGCCAACAAACATAATATCTTAACAGTAGTGGACAACACAGTAGCAACACCTGTACTTTGCCGTCCTTTTGAATATGGTGCGGACATCACTGTGCATAGCACATCAAAATACACAACAGGTCAAGGTCTTGCTCTCGGTGGTATTTTGGTTGAGAAAAAAGGTTTAAATGAGAAACTCAAAAACAATCCACGCTATGCACATTTCAATGAGCCAGATGCTTCCTACCATGGTCTTATCTATACAGAGACAGGACTACCTGCATTTACACTTCGAGCAAGACTCTCACTCCTGCGTGATTTAGGAGCAGTGGTCTCTCCATTTAATGCATGGCTCTTTATCCAAGGTATGGAGCATCTTTCCCTAAGAATGAGAGAACACTCACGTAACGCTTTGATGCTTGCAGAGTTTTTAGAATCACATCCAAAAGTTAAAAAAGTCAACTATCCTGGTCTTAAAAGTAATGCAAACTTCGAAAATGCCCAAAAATATTTTACAGATGGACTCTGTAGTGGGTTACTGAGTTTTGAAGTGGAAAGTTTAGAAGAAGCAGAAAAAATTGTCAATGCTACAAAACTTTACTCTCTTGTTGTAAACATTGGTGATTCAAAATCAATCATCACACACCCAGCATCAACAACACATCAGCAACTATCTCATGAAGAGCTAGTTGCGTGTGGTGTTCCTGAAGGGCTTATCCGTCTTTCTGTTGGCTTAGAGAGTGCCAAAGATTTGATAGATGACATTGCTCAGGCACTTGACGCCTAATATAGAGGTGGGCTTAAGCCATTTTTGCTAAAATGTCACTAATTATTTTAAGAGAGCAACCAATTTGTCATTAAACCTGCAAACATATACTGAACATTTTACCAATCCTCTCTATTTAGAGAGTGGACGTATCTTAGAGCCTTATGATATTAGCTATGAAACATATGGAGAGCTCAATGAAGATAAAAGTAATGTAGTAGTCGTTTGTCACGCTCTCACAGGAAGTCATCATGCTGCAGGTTTTTATGAAGGTGAAAATAAACCTGGCTGGTGGGATGGGCTTATCGGTCCAGGTAAAGCGATAGATACAGACAAATATTTTGTCATATGTTCCAATGTCATTGGAAGCTGTTTTGGTTCAACCGGACCTATGAGCCCTCAGTATCCACACCATGAACCATATCGTTACAGATTTCCTGTTGTCAGTATCAAAGATATGGTAAAAGCACAACGAATTTTATTTGACAGACTTGACATTCACAGAGTTCACGCAATTATTGGTGGAAGTATGGGCGGTATGCAAGCACTCCAATTTGCCATCCACTATCCGAACTTTTCAAATAAAATCATTGCAATGGCAGCAACACACGCAACACAACCTTGGGCTATCGCCTTTAATAAAGTAGCTCAAGAGGCTATTTTAAAAGATCCTGATTTCAAGCAAGGCTACTATGACCCTGACATTATAAAAGAACAGGGACTTGCCGGTATGGCAATTGGACGTATGGCAGGACATATCAGTTTTTTATCTCCTGAATCTATGCGTGAGAAGTTTGGAAGAGATTATAAACTGACAGATGGATTGTATGAACTTTTTGGTAAGTTTCAAGTAGAGTCATACTTAGAGTATAATGGCTACAACTTTACAAAATGGTTTGATCCGCTTACCTATCTCTACATTACAAAAGCCATTAATATCTATGATCTTTCACGCGGATTTGATTCTTTACATGAGGCACTCAAACGCATCACAGCAAAACTGCACCTCATTAGTTTTAAAAATGATATACTTTTTAAAAATTTTGAGATGCAAGAGATAGCAGATGAGCTCCAAGCAATCGGAAATGCGAACTATGACTACATCGATATTGAGAGTGACTACGGACATGATGCCTTTCTTGTTGAACTCGATAAGTTTGAAAACTATGTAAAGGAAGCACTCGATGGCTAAAGAGAACTTTGAAAAAAAACTGGAAAATGCCAAAAAAATTCTAGAGACTTTGATGAAACCGGAGATTACACTCCAAGAGAGTGTAAAAGCATATGAACAAGGTATGAAAGAGTTAAATGAAGCGCAAAAAATGCTTGAAGATGCAGTTATCAAAATCCAAGAGATAAAAGCCTCTTAAAATGCGTGCAGCTGTCTTACAACTTAGCTCTCAAGGTATGAGTTCAACAAAGCTCTACAACTATATCCGAATTGCAAATAAAAAAGGTGTCAAACTCCTACTTCTTGGAGAATATATTCTCAATCCTTTTTTTAAAGAGTTGCAAAATATGTCTTTAAGTATGATTAAAGAACAAGCCTCGCATCAGATAAAAATCCTCAAAGAACTCTCAGCAAACTACAGTATGACAATAGTAGCTCCTATTGTCATAGTTAAGAAGAAAAAAGTCTATAAAACCATTGCAAAGTTTGCACCTGCTTCTACCTCTTATTATGAACAACAGATTCTTATCAACTACTCTCACTGGAATGAAGAAAAGTTCTTTGCCAATGAGATAAAATCCTTACAGACACCTCTTGTCTTTAAGATTGATGGTTTCAAATTTGGCGTTATCAGTGGATTTGAACTCCACTTCGATGAAATCTTCCAAAAACTAAAGAACAAGAATATTGACTGTCTATTAGTTCCAAGTGTCTCTACTTTTGAATCATACGAACGCTGGAAAGCACTTGTCTCAACACGAGCTTTTACGCAAAACTACTATATTTTAAGAGCTAATAGAATTGGCGAGTATCAAGATAAAGAGTTGACATGGAACTTTTATGGAGACTCTATTTTGGTCTCTCCAAACGGAGAACTTCTCACACACTTAGGAAACAAAGAAGAGCTTATGATTGTCGATATGAACCACTCCGATGTTATAGCCTCACGCAGAACATGGGGATTTAAAGAAGCGATTAATAAAAGAGTGTTATAATCACTAAAATTTGATAAAACTCGATTAAAGGCTTCATCATGATGCAATATTTTCACCGTCAAGTCCAGCTCTGGGGAGAAGAGACACAACAATCACTGCAAGATAAAAAAATAGCTATCATTGGTTCAGGGGGACTTGGTTCTTCCCTTGCCTTTGCACTTGGAGCAACAGGAATCGGTGAAATTCATATGGTTGATTTTGATGAAGTCAGCCTGCATAACATCCACAGACAGATCGCTTTTAAAAGTGGTGATGAAGGAAAAAACAAAGCCCAAATAAACGCAAAAATCATTGAAGAACGCTGTCCCTATGCAAAAGCTATTGCTCATGAAATGAACTTTGAAGAGTGGAGCAAAAAAAATATAGAAGTCGACCTCATCATTGATGCGACAGATAATCTACCAACACGTGCAGAGATAAATGCTTATGCAAAAAAGAGACATCTCCCTTGGGTCTATGGCAGTGTTGAAGCTTTTCATGGCCAAGTAGCTTTTATCGAGGAGTCTTCATTCTCAGACTCTTTTAAAATCATCCAAAAAACACCAGCAGGAATTGCCGCTCCAATTGTTATGCATATTGCTTCACTACAAGCAAATTTGGCACTTCGCTATCTTGCTGGACTTAGTGTCAAAAAAGACCTGCTTTACTATCTCTTTTTCAATGATGAAGGTGAGCTAATTACACAAAAATTTGGACTTCCAAAAGCTGACTGATTTGTAAAATAATTAAAGGATTTTGAAGTGGTGGGTTCGCCGTGACTCGAACACGGGACCACTCCGTTATGAGCGGAGGGCTCTAACCAACTGAGCTACGAACCCACTTCTAAGAATAGGTCGAAATTATACATATCAGTTGCTTAGAAGTTGCTTTATTTCTGGGCTTTATTTGGTATTTACCATCCATAGAGAAAAGATATCCAAATATCCCCAAAATGATTGCAAAGAGGTCTCTGTAACACCCTCGTTCTGTAACTCTATTAAAAGAGGTTTATAGAGTGCAAGCCATATCTCTCTTGCTTTTGCATCAATAGCAAAAGGCGCATGACGACCAACCATTCGTGGAGCACCTCTATTGGTATTAAAATATGCCGGACCTCCACAAATCTGAATAAAAAAGTCTGCAGAATTTACTTTTGCCTGTTCAAACTCCGCATCATCCTGTGGAAATAGATGATAGATATCACTCTTTTTAATTGCATCATAATGTTTTGAAATCAGTTGCCTCAATCCATCTTCACCCACTTCAAGTAAAAATTCCGGTATTGGTTTTACAACAGGAGGTCTTACACCAAAAGCTGCATAACTTATCTCTAACTTCATATCTATTCCTAAAATTTTATTTTGGTGCTTTTATTTTATAGACAACTGCATAAAGCAGTGGTACATATAAAAGATTCAACACTGTTGCCCACGCAATTCCGTATCCTAGAGATACTGCCATCGGTTGAAGTATCTTTGCCTGACCTGAAGCAAAAAAGATAAGTGTCAAGAGTCCAAGCACTGTTGTAAGTGATGTTAACAAAATCGGTCTGAGTCTTGTTTGTGCACGACGCATCAACTCTTCTGTATCTTTTGCTCTTTTTATAAAGTCAACCATAATAAGTCCATCATTGACAACAACTCCGGCAAGTCCTACTATTCCGATAAGTCCCGGCATTGTAAGGTTCAGTCCCATAACCCAATGACCAACAAATACACCAAGAAGAACAAGTGGTATTGTACTGATTACAATTAAAGATTTCTTGATAGAATCAAACAACCACACAAGTGTAATAAAAATTAAAAAAATGGCAATAATTGCTGATTGCATCATCTCTTTTTTATTTTTATTATTCTCCTTCTCTTCTCCTTTTATCTCAACTAAAAGCCCCTCTTTTTTAAATTCCTGAAGCATTGGCTCTATTTTTTGCATAAGCTCTGAAGATGTAATAATTTTTTTATCAATCGAAGCATAAAGACTTCGAATGCGTTTTCCATCCTCTTTTTTCAGTGTTACATAACTCTGCTTATACTCAAAATCACATATATCTTTCAGTCGGACATACTGCTTTGATGATGGTACTTGCAACTCCAAAGCATTGAGTGAATGGATATTATTGTCTAAATCACTCTCAATACGAATACGAATAAGTCCGGAGTTGTTAAAGAGTTTTCCATACTCTCCTTTAAGATAATAAGCACGCAGTATATTTGATACGACTCCCTCATTAAATCCTAGCTCCTGACCATATCTGTTTACACGCAGTTTCAACTCTTTTTCCCCAAGGGTTGCATCATCTGAAATGTTAAATACACCCTCGATTGAACCTAGTTTCTCTTCTAAAGACTTCAGATACCCAACTACATTTTTTCCATCTTTGGAACTGAGACCTATCTCCACATCATGTGCAATTACACCGGCACCAGGAACTTTAACAACTAGCTCTTCAAAAAGTTTCTCTCCTTTTTCATCCTTGGCCGCACGCAGACTGACAAGTGCTTTTTTTATTCCTTTGGCTATCTCTTTTGCATCAACTGTTCTTGTTTTTATCTTTGCATCATATTCAATGGAGAGATAGGGACTGATATATTTGTCAAAAAAGTTCTCCGGTGCTCTTTCATGTAGATCAACAAAGATATGAAACATATTTTCACCCAACTCCGCTCTGTTTTTAGCATCCATTTTAAAGCCAATAACAGAGGTAACGGATGAAACATTTTCATTATCAATCTGCTTCATAATGATATTTTCTAATTTTGTAACAACTTTTTCGGTATCTTTTAACTCATTGTTGATATTGACTTTTCCATAGACATAGACCTGGGTATTATCAAAATCAGGAAAAAGTTGAAACTTCGCATGTTTTATCATGATAAACTCAAATCCAAGTATAAAAAAGCTTATCAGCAGTAGTGAGACAAGTTTTCTTTTAAAGAAAAAATGGAGCCCCTTACTGTACCATACATACATTTTATCCCAGAAAACTTTTGTAAAACTCCCTTTTTTGGAAACCTTTAAAAAGTCATGTGCGTGCAGCGGTAAAAAGTAAAACGCTTCAAAAAGAGATGAGAGCAGTAAAACCGTAATCATAATGGGAATAATTTTAATGAACATTCCCATCTCTCCAGTCATTAAAAGCATCGGCAAGAAGGCAAAAACAGTTGTCAGTGTTGCAGTGAGCACTGCAGGAAACATCTCTGCCGCACCGTTAATAACAGCCTCTTTTCTCTCCATACCCTCTTCTAAGTGCCTGTAGATATTTTCTGCAACAACGATGGCTTCATCCACGAGCATTCCAAGTGCAATAAGTGCGCCTAAAAGTGAGAGCATATTAAGAGAATCTCCCAAAATCTCTGTTACGATGAGTCCTATCATAAAACTCACAGGAATTCCAAGAGCTACAACAAAAGCAATCCCACGGTTGATAAAAATCAACATCGCCAAAAAGACAAGCATCAATCCAAAAGCGATGTTTGAAAAGACCACATTCAAACGATTTTTAATCCATACAGATGTATCTGTATAGATATTAAAATTTAATTTTGGATGCTTCTGTTTTTGTTCTTTTAAAAGTTCACGTATCTCTTTTACCAGTGCGATTGCATTCCCGTTTTTACTTTTTGTAACATTGATGGAAACATTTCTTACACCATTATAGTGAGAAAGCTCTACCTCATCGCTCAGTTTAAAGGCTACATCTGCGATATCGCCTATTCGCAGTTTAATATTGCCTACATGAATGATAGTATCTGCAATCTTCTCTTTGGTCTTTTCACCGTTATAGGTTGAAATATAGAGATGGTGTGCTTTTTGTTTGATTGTCCCTATTGGAAAAATTGAGCTGATATTGCTGATAGCTGAAACCACTTGTGTAGTACTGAGTCCATAAGCCTGCATCTTTTGATAATTTAGTGAGATATCAAGCTCTTCATCCGCATCACCACGAATCGTTATATCACTCAAATCTTTAAATTTTGCAAGCTCACTCTTTAGCTCATCTGCACGTTCTAAGAGTTCCTCTTTTGAAACATCTCCTGAGAGTGCTATGAGAACCAAAGGAAAAGCATGTGTCTTTATCTTGGCAACCGGTTCATTCATATCTGCCGGTAGATCTTTTTTTACACTGCTTACAACATCTTTTACATCATTGAGTACAAGTATATTGTCTGAGCCGTTTTTGATCTCCGCACTGATGATAAATGAACCATTTTTAATGCTACTTTTTATCTCTTCAAGTTCATCAATGTTTTGCAGATCATCTTCAATGCTCTGCACTACCATCTTATCCAAAATATCTGCAGATGTTCCCGCATAACCACCTTTAATAGTGATTTTATCCATATTCATCGGCGGAAAGATCTCTTTTGGAATATTGATATATGCAAATATGGAAAGCATAAAAATGAAGATCAAAAGTATGTGGTTTAAAAGTGGTTTTTCAATGGCAAACTCTATAAACTTACGAATCAATATTTTTCCTTAAAATTTAAAAAAGTGTATCTAGTATCTGATTTTTGAACTTGATGGACTCTACAGAAGCACTAATCAGCCTGTTTTCTTCTTTGAGTGTTTCATACTCGATTTTTAGTTTCGCTATCTCTCTACTTTTATAGTATATCTGCTGTGTGATATATATCTTTGGAAAAGCGAACATTGCAACAAACAAAAGTGAAAAGACAATGTACAAAAAGTAGTTAAAATCAAGGCTTTTTTTATTTGTTATTACTGAATCTACTTCATCTAAAAGTTCATGCTTCTCACTCACCTGCTCCTCCTTTATAAATTTGTCTCAAATACTCGCATTTTTGCACTTCTGCTTCGTGCATTTGCTTTGAGTTCATCATCTTGCGCCATAATCGGCTTCTTTGTAAGAATACGTCCTAACTGATGGTTGCTTCCACAGGTACATCGAATAGCTTCCGGTGGACATATACAAGACTTTGCCCACTTCGAAAACTCTTTTTTAACAATTCTATCCTCTAAAGAGTGAAAAGAGATAATTGCAATCTTTGCATTTGGCAACTTTGCCTCTTCTATGCTTTGCAGAAGTGATTTTAGCTCTCCTAGTTCATCATTGACTTCGATGCGAATAGCCTGCATCAAAAGTGTTGCAGGATGAATCTTTTTACCTCGAGGCATAAAAGGTTTGAGTTTTTCACTGAGCTCTTTTGCAGAGTTAAAAGGACGGTTATTAACTATCTCAGATGCAATCTTTTTAAAGTTACGCAGCTCTCCATACTCTAAAAGTATTCTCTCCAACTCTGATTTTGCATATCTATTGACAACATCTGCAGCACTTAAAGCTGCTTCTTTATCCATACGCATATCAAGATTCTCACTCTCATAAGAAAATCCTCGATCTTTTTGATCAAGCTGCAGAGATGAAACACCTATATCTGCTAACAGACCTTTTATCTCTCCTGCATCAACCTCACGCAGAATATCTTTGATGACATTCGAAAATCGTCCTTTGCGTATCGCGACTCTGTCACCATACTTCTCTAAACGCTTGCGTGAGAACTCTATGGCTGTCTGGTCCTGATCGATTGCAATGAGCTTGATATTTGGGTTTGCATCAAGAATCATTGAAGAGTGACCGCCATATCCCATTGTGCAATCAATGACTATTCCCTCATTTATATCTTTAAAAGTTTCAACTACTTCTCTGTATAAAACCGGAATATGTGGAATATTTTGCAAAAGTCACCCTAAACATAAAATTTAAAGTGATTATACAGCAAAATTGATTTAGGTTTAATTTTTTATACTGTATGATTGAGCAATATTTTATAAAAAGAGGGAATATGGACCTTATAGTTGCCTATCAAAACGAGCTTTTAGCTCTTGTAGCCATCTTAGTTGTAATTTTTATCTATCTTATAATAAAGAGAAAAACAACAAGTTCGTCAACTCAAAAACGTACTGAAGAAATTGTTACAGTAGAGACAACAAAACCAGTAGTTGAAGAGGTAGTTGCACAACAAGAGGAAGAAGTAGAAGCTCACGAGAAAGCAGTAGAAACAGAAGATACATCAGCTACTCTTCTTGATGGAAAAGAAGAAGGGGATTTTGGAGTAGTTGAAGAAAAAGATGCTGAGAAAGTTCAAGTAAAACAAAAGGTCATCAAAAAAAGAGAAGTACCACCGCATGCAAAAATTACAAAAGATGACTTTAAAGAGTTTTCCGGTCAGCGTATCTTGCTTGCTGAAGACAACATCATTAACCAGAAAGTTATTTTAGGGCTTTTGGCTGAGAGTGGTATTGATGTTGTTGTAGCAAATGATGGAGTTGAAGCTTTAGAGATTTTAGAAAAAGATGACAACTTTATTCTTATTCTTATGGATGCGCATATGCCTCGTATGGATGGTTTTGAAGCTACACGTAAAATAAGAAAAAATCCGGCACTTAACCATATTGTAGTTGTGGCTCTCAGTGGAGATACTGCAGCTGATGATATTAGAAAAATGACAGAAGCGGGAATGAGTGAGCATTTGGAGAAACCATTGAAAATGGATGCACTCTATGATGTTATATATGCATATACTCCAGATGAAAATGCAAGTAGTAGTCTAAACTATACTGAACTTGATATAGAAGAGGGAATGGAAATTTCAGGAAATGATACTGCTTTCTATCATGAAATTTTAAATGAATTTATAAACAGTTATAATAATGCCCATGAAGTTATTGAGTCCCTTATCAAACAGAACAACACAGAAAATGCGGATAGACTACTGTTGGATATTATCGGAGTATCGGCAAACATTGGAGCGCAAAAACTCACTGCAACTGCACGAGAATTCAAAACATCCTTAAATAGTGATGACAATGAAAAATCAAGACTTCTTTTTAAATTCAAAGAAGATTTGGAAAATTTAGTCAAAGAGATCAAAAGCTATCTTCTTACAAACAACTAGAACCTTTCTTGTTGTTTGTAGCGCTATTTCCTTAATGCTAAAATTGAGGAAAAAACTTCTATAGAAATCATCTATAAAGTAACACTTAAAATAAAATTTAACTAAATTTTATTACTTAACCATAATAATTGACTTAAATCAACCCTATTTCATCTAAAACTTTATACACTACATATGATTCTAAAATCTAACCTAAGTTTAAGGAAACAAAATGATTGATCCATCAATTGTTAGACCGGAGATAGCATTGGATGATTTCTTACCTATCTTTATTTCATCTGCACTTGTGTTAGTTTTTGGAGGAATTTATGTTGGTATATATACTGCAGTAAAAGTTAAACTGCTTAAACCATGGACTATGACTATAGCCTATAGTTTTTGGATGCTAACTGCCTATTGTTTGTATTTAATGGGAAGTTTGATGCATGTAGGTGATTTTACTGCAAAAGCTTTAGTTGTCGCTGCTATTGGATTGTTATTACTTCCATACGCAGTTTATTATATGCAAAATCAAGTTCATGAAGAGAATGAACATTGATAACTATATATTTTGGCAATAATTTATAGGAGGATACAGTGGCTAATAAATCTGTATGGAGTGACAATCGTTTCTGGCAACGTTCAGCAACGTGGGTTACAGGTTTTGCATCAATACTACTTATTTGGCTAACGTTTGATACGTCAGCTCAAATTGCAATGGGTAATGATGAAGACCTTAAAAACGGTGTAACAAAAAGGGTTCCAGGACCTACAGTTATTAACTATAAGATTACATATGAAATGGACGCAAAACGTGGTCATGAAGTTCCAGTAATTGGGGAAAAAGAGAAGTTTTTTGGTCGTGATGACTGGTCAGAAGAAGAAGCGAGAGCTCTGCTTCACTTAGGTAAACTAGGTTCACAGGCTAAAAACTGTATGGATTGTCATACACTTCTTGGAAATGGAGCTTATTATGCACCAGATTTAACAAAAGCATGGTTAGATCCGGCATGGGGACCAGATGGAGCTATGCAAGCATTAACTGGAAAAAATACAAAAGAAGAGGCAATGGCTGAATTCTTACAACATCCAGACCAATTCCCAACTCATGCTCGTATGATGCCTGATTTAGGAATCACAGCTGAGGAAGCAAAAGGTTTGGTTGCATTTTTAAAACATATGTCGTCTATAGATACAAATGGTTTCCCAAGAAACTTTGGACGTATGCAAGGAGCAATCAATGGCAAATAATCATTTAACATCAGAGTCAAAACAGTTAGCAACATGGTATTTTACTTTTGCTGCTATTCTTTTTGGTGCTCAATTACTTTTTGGTTTAGTAGCAGCGATTCAATATGTAATGCCTGGTTTTCTTTATGGAATTCTAGACTTCTCTATTGCAAGAATCTTACACATTAATGCACTCGTTGTATGGATGGTCTTTGCAATGTTTGGTTCAGTTTACTGGTTGTTACCGGATGAGACTGGTATTG
Source organism: Sulfurimonas sp. NWX79 (assembly GCF_039667035.1). Lineage (NCBI taxonomy): Bacteria > Pseudomonadati > Campylobacterota > Epsilonproteobacteria > Campylobacterales > Sulfurimonadaceae > Sulfurimonas > Sulfurimonas sp. NWX79. Next base: position 51,425 of record NZ_JALCZL010000001.1, on the reverse strand, counting down.
AGACAGTAGGTATCAAGATCGGTAAACTCCTTTTCTGGATTTTTGCAGCTGCAATCGTTGTTGTTGTTCTTGTATATCTTTTTATTCAAGTCGGTCCTGCAGATGCAACTACTATTTGGTTTATTACTGAAGGTCGTGAATATATTGAAGCTCCACGTTGGGCTGACTGGGGAATCGTAGTTGTTGCTCTTGGATTTGTTGCAAACTTATTCCTTACTGGTATTAAAGGAAGACAATCTGGAATCGTAACAGTTTTAATGGCTGACATGATTGCATTTGCTGGTCTTTATTTAGCTGGTATGTTCTTTACTGACAACATTACAATTGATCAATACTGGTGGTGGTGGGTAATCCACTTATGGGTTGAAGCTACTTGGGAAGTATTTGTTGGTGCAATTGCTGCTTATGGTCTTATCACTATGATCGGTGCACACCGTAAAGTTGTTGAGATGTGGTTATGGATTGAAGTTGCAATGCTCTTTGGTTCAGGTATTTTAGGTCTAGGTCACCACTATTTCTGGATTGGTACACCTGAGTACTGGTGGGAAATCGGTGCATTATTCTCAGCACTAGAACCATTACCACTTGTTGCAATGTTTATCCACGTTCTTTATGATTGGGGTAAAACGCAAGGTGCAGAGATGGCAGATGAGCATACAGATGAAGCTCATGTTAAATCTGTTATTACAAACAAACCGGCATTTACATGGTTCGTACTTAATGCATTTGGTAACTTCTTAGGTGCAGGTATCTGGGGATTCTTCCATACATTACCTCAAGTAAACCTATATACTCACGGTACACAGTTTACATCAGCACACGGTCACTTGGCATTCTTTGGTGCATATGCGACTATTCTTGTTGGTATGATGTACATTGCAGTTCAAGGTACAAACGGCATCAAAGTAATGAAACATACAAAAGCTTCTCTATGGGGTGTTAGTTTAATTACTGGTGGTGTTGTAGGTATGACTGTAGCACTTACAATCGCTGGTTATGTTCAAGTATTGGTATCTCGTGCACAAATGGGTGCTACATGGGCTGCATACTTTGATGGTCAAAGTGGTTTATGGTTTGCACAGGCAATGGATTGGAGACTTATTATGGGTACTGTTACATTCTTAGGTTTCTTATTCTTAGCAAAAGATTTACTTACAACTGGGAAAAACCCAGTTCACGAAAGATAAGGAGATAAAATGTTTGAACCATTTACAGACGTTGTGCCAAGCTTTTTCGGTTGGCTCAACCAAGGTCCTTTAACACTAACAATTTTTCTTCACACTGTGATTGTACTTCCAATGATTTGGATCTACTTCCAAGAGAAAAAACGTTTAGAAAACGAAAATTAGGTTGCCCTGGCTCCTTTGGGGCCATGCTTAATCTTCAATTTTAGAAGGAGAAATAAAATGAGATTAAATAAATTAGTTATGTCAGTTGCGGCTTTAGCAGTTGTAAGTTCAGGTCTTTTTGCGGGTACATCACATATGAATGTGGAAAAAGTATTTGAAAAAGAGTGTCAGGGATGTCACGGTCCAAACCATGAAGGTGGTGTTGGTTCTGACTTACGTCCAAAAGTTATCTCTAAGAAAAACTCTTATATGTTAGCAGAGACTATCCTTAACGGACGTCCGGGTACAGCTATGCCTCAATTTAAAGAGAAGTTTTCAAAAGCTGATGCAGATAAGATGGTTGACTATCTACAACATTTTAAAGGTAAGAAAATTGAAGTTCTTACTTTAGAGAATGTAAAAAAAGGATGGAAAAAACTTAACGACAGAATGAAATTCCTCAAAAAATATCCTCACGCAGCAGATGTTAAGAAAAATACAGATATTTGTTTCGTAACAGAGCGTGATGCTGCTCGTGTTGTTTTTATAGACGGTACAAGTGGTAAAGTATTATCGAAACACCCTGCAGGGTTTGCTGTTCACGTAACAGTAACGAACAAGCGTCAACCTCGTTATGCATATTCAATCTCTCGTTCAGGTTTAGTAACAATGTTCGATCTTAACACTCCGGGTCAACAAAAAATTGCTGAATGTCAAGTTGGTTCTGAATCACGTGGTCTTGCAGTTTCACCAGATGGTAAATACCTAATGGCTGGTAACTACGTTCCAGGTGGTGCTGTACTTATGGATGCTATGACATTAGAACCACTTAAAGTATATCCAACATCAAGTGTAATCGATACGGAAGGTAACATTGGTTCATCTCGTGTTGCTGGTATTTTTGACACTCCATATGGTCCATACATTGCATTTGCACTTAAAGATGCAGGGCATGTTTACATTGTTGACTATTCAAAAGAAGGTTTCCCAATCGTAGGTGATATTCCAAACATTGGTAAAATCCTCCATGATGGTCTTTTAAATGAAGGTGATGAGTTTGGTCGCTATCTCTTTATTGCATCACAAGGTTCTGATGTAATGGGTGTTGTTGACTTTAAAACGAAATCTTTAGTTGCTAAAGTATACACTGGTCCTGGTTCTAAGCCACACCCAGGTCAAGGTTCATCTTGGTATAACGACAAATACGGTCAACTTTTTGCTACAGACAGTATGAATGTTGGTAATGTAGTTATCTGGGATAAAAACTGGAATGTTGTTAAGAACGTAAGAACTGCTGGTGGTGGTCTTTTTGTCGGTACAAGTGAGCATACTCCATTTATCTGGGCAGATAATGTTCTTGGTGGACCTGCTAATTGGAATAAAGTACACTTAATCAACAAACAAACTTTAGAAGTTGATAGAATCATTACAGTAGGTACAAAACGTGGTACTGTAACCGATCCGGTTACTCATAAAGTACTTTACAGCTGGAAAGTACCAACTGTTAAAGATAAAAAAGGTAAAGTTGTAATTCCTAGAATCTTACATGCTGAACCTGCAAACCATGGTCACTGGACTATGATTTCTGAATGGAATGCTGGTCGTATCGGTATCTATGAAGCAAAAACTGGAAAATTTGTTAAATATATTAAAGGTTTAACAACTCCAACATTTACTTACTCTATCGAGCATAGACAAACTATTCCAGGTGCATAAGCACCCTCTTCTCCCCTTTTTGGGGAGAATTCTTCACTCCTTTATTCTGTCTATCAAAAACATTTCATTTTATAATTTTTTTTTATAAAATATTCAAATTTGTATAATTTAAAAAATTCCTATTTTAGAGCCTATTTAAGGCATATTTCAAGCTTAGTTTTGCTAGAATATTACTTATATCAAAGAAAGAAAAACGATGAAAACTATTTTAATTTCACTACTGCTTTTTTCAAATTTACTCTTTGCTGATTCGCTAACAGGAAAAAAAGTTTTCCAAACTTACTGTTGGGGATGCCATCATCAAACAGCCATGGCTTTTGGACCTCCTTTTAGTGAGATAGCAACCAAAAGAACAAAAGCAGAGATAGAAGCTTACATCGCTTCTCCAAAGTCTATGTATAAAGCATTTGGATATAAAAGAACTGTTATGACACAACTGCATCTCAGTGCAAAAGAGTTAGATCTCATCAGTGACTACATACTCTCTTTTAAAGGAAAAAAATAATGTTTCGACTCTCCAACCTCATAGCTTCTGTTGTAGAAGATAAAAAAGAGAGAATACTAGACGGAAGTATCGCTATTTGGAACTTTACAAACCGTTGTAACCTTTCATGCTTGCACTGTTACTCAAAATCAACCTTGGATGAAGTTGATACACTGACAACTCAGCAGATTAAAAAAACCATTCTAGAGATGAAAGAAAACGGTGTCAAGTTCATTATCTTCTCCGGTGGTGAGCCGCTTACAAGAAAAGACCTGTTTGAAATTGCCAAGTTTTGTAGACAAAACGGTATCATCACCTATCTCTCAAGTAACGGTCTTTACTTTACAAAAAGCAATATCAAAAAGATCACCGAAACATTTAACTATGTCGGTGTCAGTATCGATGGTGATGAAGCAACACATGACTATTTTCGGGGACTCAAAGGAGCCTTTAAAGAGACACTCAAAGCAGTTCTGCTTGCGAATGATACAGGTTCAAAAGTAGGTATCCGCTTTACTATGACAAAAGATACTATTGACTCCTTAGAGTATATTTTTGATTTGGCAGAAAAACACAATATTCCTAAAATCTATGTCTCGCATCTTGTTTATTCAGGACGAGGTCTTGATAACTTGAAAATGGATTTGACAAAAGAACAACGCCGCAGGGCTGTAGAGTTCATTTTAGATAAAGCCTTTGAGTATTATGAGACAGGTCGCGATATTGAAATAGTTACCGGGAATATGGAGATGGATGCCATTTTACTTTTAGAGAAATTTGGCAAAAAATATCCAGAACTGAAAGAGAAAATGAGAGACAGACTTGTTAAATGGAGTGGAAACTCTGCAGGACGTAAACTTCTTAACATAAACTCTGAAGGTGATGTTCGTCCCGACCCGTTCTTCCCGCTTATTGTCGGTAATATCATCAACCAAGACTTTGGTGATATCTGGCAGGGAGGAGAACTTTTAGACCAGTTAAGAGTCCACCCTAGAAAACAGATAAGTGGAATCTGTGCAACTTGTAAACAGATCGATATCTGTAACGGAGGCAGTCGTGCGCGTGCATATGCAATCAGTGGAGACCTATGGGCTGAAGACCCGTCATGCTATTTAACAAAAGAAGAAAGAGAGACTATTTAAAATGATACAAAAACTTTTTACCACAATCCTATTATTGCTCTTAGCTAATAACTATCTGAATGCAAAAGAGAAAATCTTTGTTGTAGAGCGAGAAAGCAATTCTGTTGCTGTTGTTATCAATGACCTGCCAAAATCACATATGACAGGTATGCACAATATGAACCATGGAGTTATCAAATTTTATGGGAATGATGGCTATCTTATCTCTCGTGATGGTTATGTTGTGCGATTTGATCCTCGCAGTGAGAAAAAACTTGATGAGTACAAAACAAGTAAAAGTGCTATCGGTTTTGTCATAGCAAAAAACTATGTAGCGGTTGCAAACTATGATGACAAGAGTGTAGATATTCTCTCACGTGATTTAAAGCCACTACAAAAGATCAAAACCGGCTCTCGTAACGTGGGTATAAAAATCTATAAAAACTATCTGATTTTTTCAGAGATGGACAATGATGCCATTGCTATCTATAAAGATGAAAATGAAAAAAAGGGACAACCAAAGTTCAAACTCTATAAAGAGTTCAAAGATGTCGGTGTTATGCCTTTTGATGCAATGATAAAAGGGGATAAATATATCAATGGTTTTTTCCAAAGTCCTTGGTTTGGTGTTGTTGATTTAGACAGCATGCAATTTGAAAAGATTCAACTTAAACTCGATGATAGAAAACCGGTACTGAAAGTCCCTCATTTTGGTTTTTGGTCCATCAGCGATTCAAAAGTTTTCATTCCTGCAGTTGGAGATAACAAAGTCTTTGTTTATACACCTGATTTTAAATTTTTAAAAGCGATAAAAACAGAAGGTTTACCAGTATTTACTGCGCTATCTCCTGATAAAAAATATTTAGCTGTTACCTTTTCCGGGAACAAATTTCCGGTCATTCAAATTATTGACACAAAAACGCTAAAAGTCATCAAAAGATTTGCATTTGATGGTAAGATACTTCATGTCAGATGGTCGAATGAAGCACCGAAACTCTATGTTTCTGTAAACGATACAAATAAATTAGCGATAATCAATACAAAAGGCTGGTGGTTACAAAAAGAGATATTTACAATTAAAAAACCATCAGGGATTTTCATCTATGAGGAGAAGAGATAATGGGCAAAGTATATTTAACAGGCGCTGGTCCAGGAGATGTTGAGCTTTTAACGATCAAAGCACACAGAGTTATTACCCAAGCCGATGTTATCATTTATGACCGTCTTGCCAATCCTGAGATTTTAGATATGGCAAAAGATGGATGTGAGTTTGTTTATGTCGGAAAAGAGGATGGGAAACACACATTACCACAAGATGAGATAAATGAAGTTATCTATCAAAATGCTCTCAAGCACAATGTTGTAGTACGTCTCAAAGGTGGTGACCCTTTTGTCTTTGGTCGTGGTGGTGAAGAAGGAGCATATCTTCATGAGCGAGATATAAAGTTCGAGATTATTCCAGGTATCACCTCAGCTGTAAGTGTGCCTGCCTATGCAGGCATTCCTGTAACTCATCGTGGAGTAGCTGTTAGTTTTCGCGTAGTAACAGGACATGAATCCCCAAATAAAAAAGAGTCACAGATCCCATGGGAAAACTTTAAAACAGATGATACGATTGTCTTTTTAATGGGACTTCATAATCTAGAAAAAATCTCTTCAAAACTCCAAGAAGTAGGAAAACCGAAAGATTATCCGTGTGCCGTTATCTCACGTGGTACTACAAAAGACCAGAGTGTTGTGATTGGGACATTGGAGAATATTGTCCAAAAAGCAAAAGGTGTCCCTACTCCTGCACTTATTATTGTCGGACATGTTGTTGAGTTGCGTGAGCAACTGAAATGGTTTGAGAAAAACTAAACTACTCTTTTTTAGCAGCCTCTATCTCTTTTAAGAGATCAGCTGCCTGAATATCTCCATCTTTTACATTTTCACTCAGCCACTGTTTTGCCTTTTTAAAATTTAATGCTTGCATATAAACTCTTCCAACATTATGTTGTGCAGCGATATGTCCTGATTCGGCCGCTTTTTCTAAAAGTGATGCTGCATAATTTAGGTCCTGTTTTACTCCATCACCGTTATAGTACATGAGTGCCAGATTGTATGTAGCGTCACTATTACCTTTCTCAGAAGCGATTTGCAGATATTTTGCCGCTTTTTGTAAATCTTTTTCGACATTTATACCTGAGAGATACATCATTCCCAAATCAAAGCAGGCTCTTTTATCACTACTATCAGCAGCCGTTTGTAACCATTTGAGTCCTTTTTGCTGACTTTTTTGTATGCCGATACCATTAAAGTAAAGGTAACTCACTGCATTTTGTGCAGTTATATCACCTTTCTCAGCAGCCTCTTTATAAAGTCTAAATGCTTTTTTATATTCTTGATTTTTATATGCCTGCAATGCTTCTTGTGTTGAAGCATAAAGAGAAACTACCATTAAAAACACTAATAGAATTTTCATATACAAACTCCTAAACATAATAAAGCAGCAGTGACAGTGTCAAAGCAAACAGAAACGTCACTGAAACCATTACAGCTCTTTTTTTCGACTCTTCGATATTATATTTTTTTTCCAAATATTCACTTGCTTTTATTCCCGGATAGATACTAAATAACAACATTGGAAATGTCATAACTAAAATAATGACTATGTCTTGTGAACCCATTAAAATCCATTCAATTCAAAGTTTTTTTATAATTATTATTATATCATATTAAGGATACCTAACTTGTTTATGGGTTGAAAAATATAAAAGGAAAACAAAATGAAAAAAATTATTATCTTAAGCGTAACTGTTCTACTCTCTTCATTACTTTTTGTATCATGTAGTGCCACAACAGGAGCTCATGTTGATGCAAAAACTGCAGATTATACATACTTTAAAGAGATGCCATTGCAAAAAGTTCATAAGCTCATTGTAGAAGCGGGTGAAGATGATGGTTGGAGAATGACAGAATTTAAAGAAAATGAACTTATAGCAGAAAAAACAGAAAATGGTGAAACAAAAGCTGTAACAGTTGAGTTTTCAAAAGATTATTTTCATGTGACACCACATAATGGTGATTTAGAGGATGCAATCGAAGATAAACTTGGATTATAAACTCCTATTTATATAATTTTGCTACACTTTATCTATCAATAGATAAGGGTAGTAAAATCATGGATTTTTTCAAATATATACACGCTGTCGGCACAGGTCTAAAAGGGAATCGAGATCTTAGTTTCGATGAAGCAAAAGATATGATGCAACAGGTTCTAAACCAAAGTGTTCCAAGTGAGCAAATTGCGGCTTTTTTACTTGGATGGAGACTCAAACCGGAAACGACAGAAGAGTTTCGTGGTGCGATTGCTGCTTGCGATGAACATATTACAAAATCTGAAATAAAAAACTCTCTTGAACTTGGTTATCCTTTTGACGGGAAAGCCAAAAATCCTTATATTTTTCCACTAGTGGCCAAAGCACTTGAGAAACAAAATCTAAAGCTTGTCATTATCGGCGATGAAAAACAACCTGCTAAAGATGGTATAACGATTAAAGAGATAGTCTCACAAATCAAATTACATCCTAATATACACTATTTTGACAGAAAAGAGTTTTTTAACAAACTTCATAAACTTACAGAGATAAGGAACAGGCTTGGTCTACGAAGTGGATTTAACACAATTGAGAAGCTCCCCGGAGTTGCAAAAAGTGAATATGCAATTATAGGAGTTTTTCATAAACCTTATGTAAAAAAATATGCACAGATTTTTTCTGACAGATATAAAAAATTTGCACTCATCCAAGGGAATGAGGGAACACCTGAACTCTTTTCAAAAGGTCGTCTATGGATGGTAGAGAATGAAGATGTTCAAGAGTACATTATTGACCCTGAATATTTTGGTATACACTATAAAAAATCATGGGATAAAATATCTCTAGAAGAGTCATCCCAGCAGTTACACAGTCCATCCGATGAGTTCTTAAAACTAGCACGCTTAAATGCTGCTGTTTATCTTTTTGTAACACAAAATGCGCCAACTATTGAGGATGCGTATGATATGCTCTCTTAATGGCACTCTGAGAGTTTCTCTACTATTTTTCTAGGAGTTATGATACCTTCAAGAGGGTCACATAAAAAAAGCTCCTCAGAGCTTAAAAAAAAGAGTGCCGGATATGTTGTCGTGTAAAGTAACTCTATCGGATAACTCTTTTTAGCATGACTACGTACAATAACAGCTATAAAATCTTTATTGATATCTTTTATATATTTTTGATTTAAAAAGCTCTCTTTGATAATCGCATTACTTTCTTTTGTGTCCTCTTCTATCAAAAACACTAAGATATTTTTATACTCTTGATTTGCTTGTTTCCTTACAGATTCATAATCACTCTGCCAAGCAACATGACTTGCGTGAGAAAGTACACTGCAAAGTAAAAAAACTACTATTAGATGAAGAGAGAAGCACTTTTTACTTTGTAATTCCATAATCGACTATCTCACCATCAAGAGACTTTAAAAAAGCTTCAAGTCCATCTAGCTGCTTTTTCGTCAGATCAATTCCAAGTTGATACTTTGCCATGATTTTTATTGCTTCGGGAAGTGTTTTAACTACACCGTTATGAAAGTATGGAGCAGTTTTGGAAACATTTCGTAGTATTGGCACACGAAAATAACGAGTCTGGTCTTTTCCTAAAAAATCACCAATGTTTTCAAATGGGTATGGATGGTACTTTTTAAAATTAAAACTCATCTGTGAAAAATGTCGCTTATGTGTTTTGTCATCAAAAGTCGTTGTCAAATCTATGATGCTGTTATAGTCTCGCAGTGGAAACTTTTGAATTTTCTGACCACCGACAGCCGGACCAAAATGGCAAGCCTTACACCCCATGTCTATAAAAAGATTGAGTCCATACTGCTCTTTTTGCGTAAGGACCTTTTCATTTCCCTCTAAAAAATCATCATAACGGCTTCGTGTAACTAAAGTTTTCTCATATGCAGCGATTGCTTTTGTAATATTGTCAAATGTAATCTCATCTTCGCCGTCAATATCTTCAAAAGCATTGACATACTCTGGATTTTCTTTGACTCTCTGCTCTATTAGTTCTGGAGTAGATGCCATCTCGAATGTTGCCTGAGACGGGCCTTTTGCCTGCTCACGCAGAGACTTAGCTCTACCATCCCAAAAAAGATGTTTTGAATATGCGGTATTGAGTACTGTTGGAGAGTTAAGATGAGAGGGATTTGGACGCTGTTTGTAACCTATGGCAGTTGGTTTTCCATCAACACCACCCTTTTTAAGGTCATGACATGTTGCACAGGCAATCGTTCTGTCACGTGAGAGATTTTTATCGAAAAAGAGCTTTTTACCCAAGATGATTTTCTCTTTACGAAGAGGATTGTACTTGTCATCAACTTCACTTTTTAAAGTCTCATAATCTTTAGGAATAGGCTTTAAACCTTTATCCAATGCTTTTTGACGTAAGTCATCATATCCACTTACTACCATTACAAAGGCAAGTAACAAACCTATTCCTCTCATCATAAAACTCCCTTCCCTCTTTTTTAAGAGCTATATACCAAAAAAGTTATGTAACCATTCTCTCTCTTTTTGTGTTTGAATAAAGATTTTCGTAATCGTTTGATTGTTATCTCCTATTACAACTACTTCGTTCCCTTCGACTCTTAAATGCTTTTTACCCCATTGTTGGTCCAGATCATCCATTCTATAAAGAGCATCTGCAGCATTTGGCTTCTCTTTTTCACCTGTCTTTACATTTAAAATTGTAAGTCCTCCCATTCTTTTTTCAAACTTATAGGGACTGTATACTTTGATTTCTTTATAAATTCTTGCCTCTTTCTCATTTGGTGTCGCTTTTTGTATAGCAATAAATCCAAGTATGAAAAATGCGAACATAACACCTAGAAAAATACCTTTTTTAACATTCATTATTTACTCCAATTTTGTATATATTTTTTTGCTTTTTCATCAAGCATCTTCATTCTCTCTTTGCCTTTTGGCAAGCTCTCACGCAGACTTCGCATCTCACGTAAAAATGTACCGATATTCTCAGGAATCAAATTCTGCAGATATCGTCTTAGATGTTTTGCCATTGCAGGTGAAGCACCTGAAGTGGAAACGGCAATGGTCAAATCATCTTTTTTTATGTAAGATGGAAAGATAAAATCACAATAATCTACTGAATCCACTGCATTACACAAGCATTTATATTTTTTTGACTCCTCAAAAATTGCAGCTTGTAGAGGAATATCATCTACTGCGATGATAACAACGGCATATGCTGCGATATCACCTTCCTTATATGCTCTTTTTTCAAAGTGTAGATTATTTTCTTTTACCTTTTCTAACATCTCATCTGAAAACTCCTGTGCTATCAGATCGATATCATCTGTAAAGTCTAAAAGATGCACTAACTTCTCATAGGCAATATTACCACCGCCTACAATTAAAATCTTTTTATCATCTAGTTTTAAAAAAGCTGGAAAATAGCTCATTTATACCTTTCTTTTTAGCTAATTGTAAAATCATATCATATTATTACAATACTTTATTGACAAACATCAATTTAAATTTATATAAAGATAGATACAATCATCAAATACAAATAAATAATAAAGAAAACAATAGATGAAACAAGAGATATTATCAAGAATACAAAAGAAGTTTCCTTTAGTACCAAAACCTTTTGCTGTTATAGCAGATGAACTTGGTATCAGTGAGGATGAAGTTTTAAAAATTTTGCAAGAAGAGAAAAAAGCAAATATTATTCGTCAAACTTCTGCTATCTTTGATACAAAGAGATTAGGCTATAAATCATCGCTCGTAGCTTTTAAAATTCCAAAAGAGAAGATAATTGCTGCTGTAAAAGTTATTAATGCCCACCCTGGCGTTTCACACAATTATGAAAGAAACCATGATTTTAACATCTGGTTTACAATGGCTGTTGCACCTGACTCTGCTTTAGGACTTGAGAGAACCATAGAGATTCTAGCGAAATTGACAGAGGCTGAAGATTATATCATGCTTCCAACACTCAAACTCTTTAAAATCAATGTAAAGCTCAACACTACAGGAAAAGATGAGAAAAAGGAGACGGTCAAAAAAGTCGTTCACAAAGAGATAGAGCTCACACCACTGCATCATAATATTATCATGAAGGCTCAATATGACATCGAATTTATCAGTGAGCCTTTTAAAAAGATTGTAGATGAGCTAAATATTGACTATGATACATTCTTCTCTATTTTACAGGAATTGCAAGATGCAGGAATCATGCGACGTTTTGCATCGATTCTCAATCATCGTAAAGCCGGTTTCAATGCAAATGCGATGGTTGTCTGGGATGTTGATGAAGAAAATGGAGAGAGTATCGGAGAAAAAGCTGCTGCATTTTCTGCAGTATCACACTGTTATCTGCGTCCAAAATATCCAAACTGGCCATACAATCTTTTTACAATGGTCCATGGAAAAACTACAGAAGAGACAAATGCTATTATCGAAGAGATGGCAAGTGAGATAGAGTCCAAGTCTCATATGCCGCTCTACTCTTCACGTGAGTTTAAAAAAGTTCGTATAGAGTACTTCACACCAGCATTTAAAGAATGGGAGGAAAACAATGGATAGATTTTTTGAACTGGAAATTCCATACATAGTGATAATGCTATTTTTCTTGGCAGTCACTGCTTTTGTTACAACAAGAGACTTTATGCCTCGTGTTGCTTTTAAACGTGGTATGCTAGGTGTTTTTGGCATCTTTGCCATAATGATCGGTATTCACTACTATGTTACAAGTGCACGAATGGAAGGTGTCAAAGAGATTTTCAACAAAGGTGAGACCATCATCTGTGAAAATAAAATGAGAAGAACAATATCGCAGTCGGTACTTATTTCAAAAGAGCTTGGATGGCATATTGATGGGGATTATTTTAAAAATCCTGACTATGTAAGAGATTTTCATACAGCTCGCTGTGTTGATTATGCACCCATAGCTGCAAAAGCAAAAGAAGACAACAAACAATGATGCAAATATTCAAAAGATACTCTATGGCACTTCTTTTTTTGCTCTTGGTCATTATTTTAATGCTTGCAGGCACACTTGGTGTCAAAAGTTTTGGTGACCATCTCTTTAAAGATGCAAACATTACAATCAAACCTGAAGGAGAAAGGATAGCGTTATGAGTCTTGCACTACTACTTGGTATTGGAATTGTAATCACTGTAATTTTTCACTTTATTGGTGTCTATGCAGGTGCGAAAAAGATTGTATGGACAGCTATTATACTCATCTGGGCAGGAGTTATCTCAGTTGCTACAAGTGAGGTAAAACCAAAAGCATACGATGAGATCAAAAAGATGCAGGGAAAATATGAAGAGACAGATAAACTCATAGAAGAGGCAATGCCTGAAGTATCACTCTATGAGCTTATCAAAATTAAAAATAGCTATTTAGAACATAAAAATAAAAAGTAAAGTACTCCTTTACTTTTTATAAAGCTCCCAATGCTTTTTTGACATTATCATCAGCCATTGAGATATTCCACTCAGGCTCCCAAACCACTTTAACATCTACATCTTTGACATTTGGCAGTTTTTCTACGGCCTCTTTTACCCACTGCAGTATCATCTGATGAAGGGGACACGCTTTTGTTGAGAGTGTCATAGTTACTTTGACATTTCCTTCATCATCACTGCTTGCATCATAGATAAGTCCCATCTCAACAAGGTTAAATCCCACCTCTGGGTCAATCACTGTTGATATTGCTTTAAAGAGTTCCTCTTTAGTATACATTGCCATAAATATATCCTTTTATTTAAAATTTATCATATAAAAAACACTTCGTACAAAGGCTAGTGAACCAATGACTAAAAATGAAGCGCCTGCACCCATAAGTAGATTGGAGCCTAGTAGTATTGCAGCAGTTACAAGCAAGACTCCAGTCGCAGAATAGATAAGCTGAGCCTGAGAGCTTTTATAAGGCACCATATCTGCGAGCATTGGAACTTTTTGCTTTCCTACAAGTGGAGAGAACTTTTCAAACCATACTAAAAAAGGAATGATTTTATAGATATGCCCAGTAATGAGAAAAGCAAAAAATCCAAAAAAGAGCAGCCATGCAGCAGCAAGCAGATAACTCTCCTTGCCAACTAAAAAATAGAGTGCTCCAATCACTAAAGCAAAAAGCATCGCACTGTATGAAAACATCAGTGAAAGTGCATAAACATCATTCTCTTTTCTTGGCCTTGTTTTATAGATGACATAAATCAGATAAAAATAGGAAATCATTGCAACAAATGCCATAGCATACGCCAAATATGCAAGCCATGAAATATTAAACAATGAAGAAATTATCACAAAGACAACAGCTACACTCATCAGTGTCATACCTATCTCCAAGGGCTTTAAAGAGAAACTGTGTGAAAGTGTAAACATAGGGACCAGTACAATTGAGAGTCCCATAATCGTAATAACAATATATCCACCAATGACAGAGTAGACATGTGCCTTTAAAAGTACATTGATATCAAAAGAGAGTGTCCCTGCATATGCAAGAGCCATTAAAAGACCAAAGATAATCCCAAAAAATAAAAAAGTATTGGATATCAGAACACTGCTCATAACCAGTGTCAGCTTCTCTACTTTAAACATTGTCAGAAAAATTTCACCCACAAATATCATCATTGAGATTAGAACAACAACTCCCCCATAGGGAAGCAGTGCAGGAGAGTACAAAAAGCCAAATACCATTAACAGACTACCAATTAACAGTAGTGGCCATATGGCATAAAAAAGTTCTACTCCAAAATGTCCAACTTCCAATACAACAGGAACAAGTTGTGCCATCGCACCAAAAATAATCATCATTACAAAACCAAGCAGAAAAAGATGCACAAAAGCAAGCATTTTTGGCTCTGCAAAACTAAGCATTGTAGCATCAAAGAAAAAAAGATAAAATGATGAAAAAAAGTAAAAAAGACTCCCCACAATAAAAAAGGGAGCTATTAGTTTAAAAGGCGGGGCAAAATCTTGCGATATTTTAACCATTAGTTTTTATCACCCTCCACAGCTGGTCTGCGTGAGGTCTGATTCTGAAGCAGCATCAGGATTATAGGAAAAAACCACCTTTACAAGCCCATCAGGCAAATCTTGGACAACATAACGGACATCATCTTCAAGTTTTCCAAAAAGTCCTCCTGGAGTTTTGTGGTTAATCATTACAAGTGTGTCATTTGTTCCTTTAATCAGTCCAAGCCCACTCATTGCATTGACCATTGGATGTGGAGGGCCCTCCTTTGATGTGTCAAAATAGTATGTGCTCTGCCCATCTTTTTCGAGTTTATAAAAATCTACAGTTGCACCTTCTACAGTTATCTTTTGTGCGTCTTGGGGAATATGTGACATCAAAAATCCTTTATCTATTAAATATATATAAGATTGTAATTTAATAAGATAAAGTATGCGTTGATATATATCAACAAATAACTAAATTATTCAAAAAGTATCGTTAATGCTTCATGATTTTTAATAGTATAGCTGCTGCCCTCTTTCTCAATAAAGCCTAGCTTAGCAAACTTTTTAAACACTCGTGAGAGTGTTTCAGGTGTCATATGAAGATATTGCGCAAGTTGATTGTGTTTCATCTGCAGTGCATCTTCATTTTCACAGATATATTTTGCTACTCTTGCAGTTGAATCGAGAACAATGTTGAGTGCTATGACATCCTCAAGATATTTGATCTTCTGTGTGAGAGATTTAAAAAAGGCAAAAGCGATATCAGGAGAACATAAAAAATTCTCTTTAAACTTTATAAAATCTATCTCTATAACTGTACCGTCTGTCTCAAAGGCAGCAGATGCAGGATAGGGAACTCCTTCAAAAACTGCCATCTCAGCTATCAATGACTTAGGATTAAAACGATGCAGGACTATCTCATTGTTTTTTGGGTCTGTTTTATAGACTTTTAAAATACCATCAGTTAAAAGTGTCAAAAAACGAGGTTCATCCTTCTCATAAAAAAGCACCTCTCCTTTGGAAAATCTTCTTTTACGTGAGATAGTCGCAAGCTGGTCTAACTCCTCTTGAGAAAGATTTTCAAAAAACTTAATATCCCTTAATTCATTTACACTTTGCATTATCTAATCTGTCCATTTCCATAAATTTTATACTTATATGTTGTCAGTCCTTCAATCCCCATTGGACCTCTCGCATGCAGCTTATTTGTTGATATACCAACTTCTGCACCAAAACCAAAAGCACCCCCATCAGTAAAACGTGTTGAAGCATTTACATAAACTGCTGCGGCATCTATGGCATTTAAAAATGTCTCTGCTGCTTTGATGTTCTCCGTAATGATAGACTCAGAGTGTCCTGATCCAAAGCGTACAATATGCTCAATTGCCCCTTCAACACCCTCCACTACTTTTATATTTAAGATATTTGCCAAATATTCAGTATCAAAATCAGCATCTGTTGCGTGAGCTACTGTAATAATTTCCTGTGTAGAAGCACACCCTTTTAACTCAGTATGAGCCTCATCAAACGCCTCTTTGAGTTTTGGTAGTGCCTCTTTTGCGATTGCTCTGTCAACAAGCAGTGTTTCCATAGCATTACAAACACCTGGACGCTGTACTTTTGCATTGATGGCAATTTTAATGGCATCTTCCATATTTGCATCTCTATCTATGTAAGTATGACACTGTCCTTTGTCATGCTTAACAACACTTACAGTAGCATTTTGACTTACATACTTGATAAGCCCTTCCCCACCACGAGGAATAATTAAATCAACATATTTATCCATCTTGATTAGTTGCGCCACACCCTCACGTGAGGAGTCTGGGATTAAAGAGATAAGCTCTTTTGGCAAACCGTTTTTCTCTAAAGTAGCCTGCAATACTTTAGCAATCGTCTTATTTGAGTTCTCTGCCTCTTTTCCACCTTTAAGTACACAGACATTTGAGCTTTTAAAGCAGAGTGCTGCTGTATCACTTGTTACATTTGGACGTGATTCATAGATAATACCAATCACACCGATAGGAATGGAGACTTTCTCAATTTTTAGCCCATCTTCTGTTACCCAACCATCTAAAATTCTTCCAACAGGATCTTTTAATCCTGCTATCTCTTCGATAGCCACAGCCATGGCATCTATACGACTTTCATCTAAAAAAAGTCTATCCATAAGTGCTGATGAGAGCTGATTTTTCTCACCATCAGCCATATCTTTTGCATTGGCTTCAAGAAGCTCCATTGTATTGGCACGCAGTGCTTCTGCCATCTCTTTTAATATTCTGTTTATCTCTGCACCACTGAGTGTATTAAAAACTCTGCTTGCAGCTTTTGCCTCTTGTAAAAATTTTTTCATTGTTCTTCACCTAAATTTATTAAATTAATTAAATGGTATAATACTACCATAAAATATTTAGGACTTTTATGAAAACGTTAACATTTATTGGAAATGGCAATATGGCGCTTAGCATTGCCAAAGGTCTCAAAGAAGAGTATAAGATAGAGGTAGTGGGAAGAGATATCCAGAAACTCAAACAATTTGAAAAGAGTCTTGGTATACAAATAGACAAACATCTTCTTGATAATTTTGATATATCTAACAAAACTGTGATGCTCTGTATAAAACCTGCAAATGTCGAAGAGGTCGGTCAAAAACTAAAGGGTGAAGCAGCAGTACTCTACTCTGTTTTAGCAGGGACAAGTTTAGAAAAGCTCTCTACTAATTTTCAAGCAAAAGCAGTTGTCAGAGCTATGCCAAATCTTGCAGCTTCTGTGGGTGCATCCATGACAACATTAACTGGTGAAAAAGCCTACAAAGAAGAAGCAGAAAAACTCTTCAATGCTATTGGTTCATCACAATGGCTCTCTAGTGAAAAAGAGATAGATATCGCAACTGCACTTGCAGGAAGCGGTCCGGCATATTTGGCACTTGTTGCCGAATCTTTGGCAGATGGTGCAGTAAAACAGGGACTCAAACGTGATGATGCATTAATTATTATGCGCGGTCTTTTTGATGGTTTTTCAAAACTGATTCAAGATATACATCCAGCTCTCTTAAAAGATGGTGTCATGAGTCCAGGCGGTACAACTGCTGCAGGTTATGGTGCGCTTGAAGATGGAAATGTACGAAGTGCTTGTATCAATGCGATTGAGAAAGCCTATAAAAAAGCAACTGAGCTATAAAAAAAAGCTCAGTTTATTAGTACTCCTCTTCTGCATCATACTGTAAGTAAAGGATGAGTATCCAAATAAGTGAAAAAATTGCAACAATCTCATATCCAATCAACCAAATGATCAAAAATGCATTCATATTGAGCAGTTTGAAGTTCTCATAGCTTCCACCAGCTACAAAGAAAAAGAGAAATATTGCACCTGCAAGATATGGAACCCCTACTCCATACAATACATAAAATGCAGCCTCCCAGTTCTCTGGAATATAAAGGAAATCTTTAAAGTTTACCTCTTGAGACCCAAAACTTGCCGATTTTTTCTTTTTTTTATGTTTATGATGACCAGCTTTCGCTTTTCTTTCATTCATCACAAGCTGGTTATAATAGAGCATATTTCTTTTTTTAGTTAATTCGTCTTCTATTGTTTCATTCATAACATATCCTATACTCTAATTCTACAATCAAATAAATTAACTATGCCTTAATATGTTATTTTCTATGATTAAACAGTCAAATGTAATAAAAATATGTTATCATATTTTTTTATATAAGGAGCTATATTATGCAACAAAAAATTATATCTTTATCATTAATTTATCTTATTCTTGAAGTAAACTCTTTAAATGCCGAGTTACTCTGTCGTAATCCACAGACCTATGTAGTACGGGACAAGGCACAATCTTCAACATATAAAGAGTGTAAACGAAATGGTATGACATATTGGTATAACGACAATGGAGATATAAAATCAAAAGTCAACTTTAGCAATGACAAAGAGAATGGTCTCTATACTTCCTACTATGCAAACGGTCAAGAAAAGTTGGTAGTGCATTATAAAAATGGTCAAAAAGTAGGTATACAAAAAATATATTATGACAACGGACAGTTAGGTTCACAAGTCAATTATGTCAATGGTAAGCGAGAGGGTGTTTTAACAGAGTGGGATTTCACTGGTTATAAAAGTTCAGAAGTTTTTTATAAGAACAACTACAAAGTCGGTGTCAAAAAATATTTTGATAAAAATGGTCAGGTAATTAAAACCGAGCACTATAAAATGGATAGAAATCCCGTTATCCAAAAAATACTCGAAGATAAACGAAAAGAGATTTTTGTAGATCTTGCCAAGTATGGTCTTATGCCAAAAGAGGCCCCTAAAGAGGAGCGTATACGTTAACTACTAAAGTTTATAAAAACTTCAGTATCTCCGCCTCGATCTCCTCTTTCTCAATAACAGTTTTTTGAGCTATCTCTTTTGTAAAAAGCTCTTGTATCATTGCAGGAATTTCAAGGTTTGCTACTTTTGAAATCGATTCAAGAGCATCAATGTCTTTCATATCAACTTCACCGGTGAGTGCATTAGCTATGACAGGTGAAAATTTCGTCCACTCTGCAGTTGAATAGATAATACTTGTAATCTCAGGTTTTGAGACACTCTCATATGACTTCATACATGTAGCAGTATGTGGGTCCATCAGATAGTTGTATTGCTCAAAAGTCTCTTTGATGTACTTTTTCCCTTCATCACCACTACACCAGTCAGCATCAAAACACTCTCGCAGTTTTGCAAGCTCATCCTCACGCAGCTCATAGAAGTTTTTGGCTTCAAGGTCCATCATCAACTCTTTTGTACGTACTTCACCCAACAGGTCAAACAGAACTCTCTCAACATTGGAAGATTTTAAGATATCCATTGCAGGAGACGTCGTACTTACAACCTCACATTCACGCAGATCATATTTACCATCACGAATAAGACGCGTTAGAACATTGTTCTCATTAGAAGAGATGATGATCTTCTCGACTGGAAGACCCATTTTCCAAGCATAGTATCCACCAAGAGCATTTCCAAAATTTCCTGATGGAACATTGAGGTAAACTTTCTCACCCATAGTAATGGCATTCTGACGGACTAGCTCTAAATAAGAGTGAATATGATAGATAATCTGAAAGATGATACGACCAAAGTTCACAGAGTTTGCAGCTGAGAGTTTTGTCTCTTTTTCTTGAAGTGCCTCTTTAAAGTTCTCACTTGCCAAAAGACGTTTCAAAGCGCTCTGCGCATCATCAAACACACCATGAATGCCAATCACTTTTAAGTTAGCAGCATCTTCTGTAACCATTTGCAGGCGCTGAACATCACTTGTTCCGCCATCAGGATACAAACATGCCACTTTTACATTTGCACGATTTTTAAATGTCTCTAATGCTGCCGGACCGGTATCTCCGCTCGTAGCTGCTAAAATAAGATAATTTTCATTGAGTCTTTGTGCAATTGATGAAAGTACAACACCAAAAGGCTGCAGTGCCATATCTTTAAATGCACGTGTTGGTCCGTGATAAAGCTCACTGACGTAGAGATTTTCTTTTACTTTTACTACCGGTACAGGATTTTTTGCATCATCAAATTTGTCATACAAAGATAATGCCTCATCGATAACATCTCCATCGATGTCAATTGCAAAAGCATCAAGCATATCCTTTGCAAGTTCTTTATAAGAAGAATCTCTATGCTTTTGTAAAAACTCTTCTCCTAAATCAGGTAGTTTTTGGGGAACATACAGACCGCCAAAAGAAGCAATAGGACTAAGAATCGCTTCTGAAAATGTCACTGTCTCTGGCTTTGTGCTATCTACACCACGTGTTTGAATAAATTTCATTCTTTTATCTCTACTCTTAAATTTTTGCGCAATTATATCTAAAACTATCTAAGTAAGAGCTAATATATAGTTCTTACCTAAACAATCGTATAGGATTGATGTGTGCACTTTTTTGTGTCACTTCAAAGACCAGTTCCTCTTTGACACGCCCTACAACAGCACCTCTTTTTACTTTTTTACCCTTTTTTATACCAGGAGCGATTTGTGAAAGGTTTGCATAGATGGTATGCAGACCATTTCTGTGTTCAACGATAACTATATTGTTCAACACTGCCGTTTTATCAGCATAAATCACTTTCCCGTTAAATACAGTCTTTACTTTGGCATCTTGCTCTCTTGGTTTGAGTGAAATCGACTCATTGAAAATTTTGATTCCGTAAATCGGATCTGTATATGTTCCATACTTCTTCGTAATTGAATAAGAAGTAAGCGGAGCTATCGTTTTTGGTCCACGGTAACGAATTGTCTTGACACTCTGGTAAGAGCTTCCATGTTTTTTAACCTTTGGAAGATTTTCATTAAGTGCAATCTTCTGTCTTTGAAAGGCCTCTTTTCTTGCTTGTTCCTCTTTTGCTTTTTTTATCTTATCTATTTTAATGAGGTTTAATTGTGAGAGTGTCTTTTTAAGTGCATTTTGCCTTTTGAGGAGTTTTTTGAGCTCTTTTTTATAAGAGGCTTTTGCGATTTTTAGTTTTTTGAGTGCTCTTTTGTTTTCTGCTTTTTTCTTCAGTAGCTCTTTTCTTTTGGCATCTATACTTGCGATGGACTTCTCAAGTGCATCTGTTTTGTTATTTAAAAGCTTGATAACTTTTGCATTCTCAAAAAAGAGTCTACTTAAACGATTTGCTTTTTCTTTAGAGTCTTTGAGCATTGATTTGAGTACTTCTAACTCTATCAAAGCATTCTCATTCGTCGGATACTCCTCATCAAGTATGACAGAGAGTGAAACACTTTGCGCTATAACAAAAACAAGCTCTTCTTCGATTCTGTTTTGTCTTTTTTTCAGCTGCAGTTGTCTCTGTTTTAAGAGTGACAGCTCTTGTGAATTAAGCTTGTAACTGCTCTCTTTTTCCTTGAGTTCTTCTTGAAGTTTCTTTAAGTAGGCATCCTGCTTAAGTATCTCTTGTTTCTGTCGTAAAATGGCTTTTGCAGTACGCGCCATTTTTCTGTTGAGATTAGAGTAGTTCTTACTGTAAGAAGAGAGTTTCGAACTGGTCTTTTTTATCTTCTTGTCTATCTCTCCTTGAGCATATAAAAGCGAAGCAAAAAGAAAAAAGAGAACTACTAAGCGATGATACATCATACCTCTTCTTTATGTCCTAGAACAATAAAAGTCGCAAGTAGCATTGAAACCACTATTGATACTCCAAGCATAATTAAAAAATCGTATATTTTATCAAACAGCACTATGGAAATGCCAATGTTACTGAACTGTTCTTCTATCCATGAGAGTGATGAAAGATAGGAAAATATCACAAATGAGAGAATCGATGCGATTACTGCATCAACAATCGCTAGTCGAAACAGTACAGCCGAACGCAGCCAAACAGGAGCACCAAAGAGTCCCATGATACTCATTCGCTCATTATGTTTGAACTGCCAGATACGAAGCTCTTTAAAGATAAGCAAGATTGTAACGATGATGACTGTAAAAGCAAAAACAGAGATAACTGTTTTAAAAAGCAGGAGCAGTTTATATGTTGTATCATGTGTTTTACTAAAGGCTTCTACTTTTTCTATAGACTGTGAACGAAGCAGTAGTTTTGTCAGTTTTTCAAGCTCATTTGGTGATGGATAACGTTTGAGTTTTACTTTATAAAACTTTGGCAGTGTCACTTTTAGAAGTGCTATATTTTGCTTGCTGATACCACTGTTGAGTTTTGTAATGATACTATCTGGAGAGATTTCATTGATACTTGCTATCAGTTCGCTCTTCTCTAGGAGTTTATCAACATCTACTCTTTTTTGTGCGACAACAACCAAAGCATAGTTTTTTGCCAAATTCTCTTTATAAGCATCAATTGCTCTCTCCACAATGGTAAAAACCTGTAGAGAAAAGAGTATGCTTAAAAGTGCAATAACCAAAGAGAGATGATTTTTAAATGACTTCACGAATATCTCCAAACTCTATATGGTAATGCTTATAGTCAACCTTCATCGTCTCTGGAATATGGTGTGTAACAACGATAATTGTAGTCTTTAGCTGCTCGTTTGCACCCTCTAAAAGGTTCCAAATCAGTTGCGAAGAGTAATCATCAAGGTTACCCGTGGGCTCATCGGCTAAAATCAAGATAGGATTATGTGCAAGTGCACGTGCCATTGCAACACGCTGCTGCTCACCACCACTGAGTTCTAGTGGATATTTTCCTGCCTGATGACGTAGTTTTACATGCTTAAGAAGAGAATCAACCTGATTTTGCGTTACAGTTTTTTCATAGCCATTTATGATAAGAGGAAGCATTATGTTTTTTTCTATTGTCCACTCTTTTACCAGCTTATAATCCTGAAAAACAATACCTAAATGTTTCCGTAAGAAGTTCAGTTTGGAACTTGATACCCCACGCAGCTCAACACCACCGACAACGAGACTTCCCTCAATGGGTTTGAGTGCTCCGTAGAGTGACTTTAAGAGTGTTGATTTTCCACTACCGCTCGCTCCGGTAATAAATACAAAACTACCAGAATCTATAGAGAAGTTTGCTTTATTTATAATTGTTTCATCATTAGAATATGCAAGCGATAAATTCTCAGCAATGATTACTTTATCCATCTAAAGCCTTCAGTAAATGTTTGTGTGCTTCTAAGTTGCTTGGTGAACGAAGAGGCAATTCTGGATAGAATGATAGTCTATTATCTGTTATGATAAGATAAAGATGTTCCGGTCTGTCAAAACTCCCCATAGATATGCGTAACATCACACCATTATCAAGCTTGTAAACTCTTTCAAAATGGATAAATCCACCCTCAAAGCGAATCGTTTTATTATGCAGTCCAATGAGCTCTTCATTGGATAAATTTATTTTTTTTGGAAATGAGAAATCACCTTCAATCTCCAATGCAGGAGACTCTTCATCATTTGTCATAATGACATCATAGATGTTCTTTTCCATCCTTTTCCATCTCTCTTCATATTTGGAACTCACTGCAATATCTCTGTTTTTATGTATCTGCAAAGAGATTTTAGGAAATGCTATAAAAGTCTCATAGGAGTAGGCATAATAATTCTCACTATCTGTACGAAGCTCCAAAGTACCACCTACCTTTAAGATACGACGAGCCTCTTTGATGAAGTTTGTCGAGATTACACGGCGGTGTGGTTTTTTGTCCCAAGGAACCGGAAAATGCACATAAATTGCCCCAACAAGATTGGAAGGTACCAGTTCCATAAAGAGTCTGGCATCATAGTCAAGCACCATAACATTGTCCAGTTTTTGGATAACTATCTGCTTTAAAACCTGCTCGATTGACGGACGATGAATCTCGATGCCTATGAAAAGCACATCCGGATTTTGTGCGGCCTGGTGCAGTAGATGACGCCCGGAGCCAAATCCGACCTCTATACGTACCTCTTTCTCTTTTGGAAAATTCTCTGCAAAGTACTCTATCTTTTTGAGTGCTGTTGCTTCTTGGAGATGCACATTTTTTTGTGTATCTGGTACATTAGAAGCCAACACTTCAAGACCTGCGGCTTTCGCATAGGCAAGCAGTGCACGGTGAACATTATAGATAGAAGCAGGACGTGTCAGCTTATCTGTTTTTAAAAGCGTTCTTTTTTCATCCTCTTTGAGAAGCAAAAAGAAATCTTCTCCTTCATATTTTACAGCAATGAGCTTTTCATCCGGATGGTGTACATTTGATGCTATAAAATCAAATGCAACCCCATCAACAGACGCGGGAAGTGAAATATCTTTAAACTCTTTTATATGAAGATGTGGCATTAAAGTCCATTCAAGTCAAGTTCTTCAGCAGGTGCGACTGTTGTCTCACTGCTACTACTTTTTGTACTCACAGCTTTCACTGACTCTTCTTGTGTAGCTTTTGCTTTAGATGCAGAGATAATCTCTTGTGATTCCGGTGTTTTGATTTGTACCTCAATACTTGGCTCAGAAACTATACCATTTTTATCAACACTGTAAACTGTGTATGTATAGAGTGTATCAGGTTCTATGGCTGCATCGATAAAGAGACTCTTTGTAAGCCCTTTATACTCTTTTGAGATCTTATCAAACCATCTTTTTTTAGATTTTTTGACAACGATATATGAGACTGTTCTTGGGTCACTTTTCCCCCATTTCAGTTCTATTTTATTGCCTTGTAGTTTTGCTTCAACAATTGCTGGTGCATTTGGTTTTGTCAAGGTCATACCCATAACTTTGTTTTTATCATGCTCACTCTCAAGACCGTCTTTATCAAGAACACTGACTTTATAAAAGTAAGTTTTACCATCTTCATCGATTTTATCAGTGAAATGGTTGTTGTAAAGTTTTGCTATAAGTTCATATGAGCCATCAATATCATCTGCTCTATAGAGATAGTATCTCTCAAAATCTTTCTGTTTTGAAGGACTCCATGTGATTTTTATCGCTTTTGGAAGATTTTTACTCGCTTCTATTTTTGTTACACTTACAGGCAATGGTTTTGTAATAGATTTTACGATTTGAGATGGTGTAGAGATGATGCCATCATACGTTTTTACTCTGATTCTATACATATAGACATGATTATCTTCAAGTCCTGTATCAATATACTCTGCATTGAGTCTTCCACTTAACTCATCGATTTGATGCCACTCTTTATCTTCAAAAGTCTTTCTCTCGATAATATAAGTAGAAACTCTTTCACTCACGTGAGGTCTCCAGATTATCTTAGCAATTCTTGGAAGTCCTGTGATAGAGTGAATCCATGAAACAGACTGCAGAACAGGAAGTGTATTGACTACAAATACTTTAGAATTTACACCTTGAGACTCTTTTGTAAAGACTCGAAAAGCATATGAGTATTTTGTATCAGGTTCAACCGTTCTATCGACATAATGTGTAGAGTATCGTGTATCTATCGTGTCATAATATTCAAGTTCATTCGCTGCTTTGTCTTGAGGAGATTTTTTATATACATAAATCCCTTCTACACGTGGGTCTGTTATACTCTTCCACTCAAAAGCCACTGTTTTCATATCTGTGATAATGCCGTTTTTCGTCAGTGATATAGTAGGCAGTGTAGAATCAACGACAACCTTCTCTTTTGGTTTCGGTGTTATCTCAGCACAACCGCTAAGAAGCAGCAGTGAAGCTGCGCATAATGTAGTCAGAAGTGATAACTTCATTTAAAATCTCCCTCTCAAATTTTTTATTTATTGTCTCTTCCATAACAGTATCAAATCCTGCTGTGAAAAATAGTTTCTCTTTTGTCTTTGGATGAATAAAATATATCAGATATGCATGCAGCAAAATTCGTTCCGCCTTCTCTATTTTAGGGCTCAATCCATAGATATGGTCTCCCAAAATATGACGGTTCAAACTCTCCAAATGTACACGTATCTGATGCGTTCTTCCTGTAAAGAGTTTACATGCAAGAAGCTCTGTCTTTTCATCATCGCTTAAAGCCAAATGTTTAAACATAGTCTTGGCATATTTACCGTGTTCGAGTCCGCAAGCCATCTTGAGACGGTTATGAGGACTTCTTCCTATGTTTGATTCTATTATTGTAACATCATCTTTTAAAGGAGGGGTAACAAGAGCTAAATAATATCGTCCCATGCTCTTATCTTGGAGCTGTTTGGAGAGAAATTCATGTGCTTCATTGTTCTTTGCCACGACCATTGCACCACTTGTTCCCTTATCGAGACGGTGCACAATACCGTGACGTTCTTCTCCACTGATTGTAGAGAGTCTGATGCCTTTGTGCTTTAGCCAGTCAACCAAAGTCGGCTCTTTTACACTTGGTGCTGGGTGGACTGTCACACCACTTGGTTTATTAATGACCAACACATCCTCATCTTCATATAAAATCTCTACATCTGTTGCCCAAGCAACCTCTTTGAGAAAATCAACCTCTTGCGGCTGAGACTCTGTAACTTCTGGAAACTCTACTTTTATATTTTGTCCGCTTTTGAGTTTAATACCGGGACGAGAAACTTTTTTCCCATCAATATAAACCGCTTCTTGCTTGATAAGCTGTGCTACCTGTGAGCGAGTTTGGCCTATTTCTTGAGCTAAAAATGTGTCTAAACGCTGCGGCACATCACATCTGTACTCTTGTGTGTTTCTCACTGTTATTCCCTTTATGATACAATCATGTAATTTTATTTTGGAGTTACAAACTTGTGGAGATTTGATAAGAGTATTTTATCACAATTTGACTTTCTTTCCATCATTCTTATCATTCCTCTCATCATTATGTCCAATTGGCTCATAGGAGAAGCGGTCCCTGCTCTGGCAGAGAAACAGATAGCCTATGTCGGTGTAGCGTTTTTAGCCTTTATAGCCGTGTTTTTTCTCCCTATTCGACGTATGAGCTGGCTTATTCCTTTTATCTACTGGGGAAACATCCTGCTACTTTTGGCAGTTGAGTTTTTTGGACACTCACGTCTTGGAGCACAGCGCTGGATAGACATCCCTTTTATCAATGCAACGATTCAGCCTTCAGAGTTCGTAAAACCGGCACTTATCTTGATGCTGGCATACCTCATCAACAAAAATCCTCCACCAATTGGCGGCTATAGGATCAAAGACTTTTTAAAGATCAGTTTTTATATTTTACTGCCTTTTATTCTCATCGCAAAAGAGCCTGATTTGGGAACTGCTCTTGTACTCTTACTTATCGGTTACGGTGTTTTGTTTTTTGTCGGCATCTACTGGAAAATAGTAGCAACTATTGTCGCTTCCATTTTGCTCATCTCTCCACTTGTTTACAAATACGGCCTACATGATTATCAAAAGACACGTATCAAAGACTTTTTAAGTGAAAAACCCTCTTACCACGTTCAGCAATCCATCATCGCTATCGGCTCAGGAGGATGGACTGGAAAAGACAAAGAAAATGCCACGCAGACACAAATGAAATTCCTTCCAATTGCGACAAGTGACTTTATCTTTGCCTTTGTAGTTGAGCGTACAGGATTTTTAGGGGCACTTGGGCTGATTCTTATCTATGTGATGCTTATCTTACATCTTTTAAGTCTTGCAGTCTTTAACAAAGACTACTACATCAAGGTAGTAACGGTATCTATCTCTTTTATGATTTTCATATATATGGGAGTCAATATCTCAATGACCATAGGCTACGCACCCGTTGTAGGAGTCCCTCTACCGATGTTTAGCTATGGAGGAAGTAGTTTTTTAAACTTTATGATTTTGTTTGCGATTATGCAAAACCTTATCACCTTTCGCTATAAAGATCTGTATGATAAAAGTGGTACGAAAAGTTTCTTGTAGAAGTGGTGCCGACACGAGGATTTGAACCCCGGGCCTGCTGATTACAAATCAGCTGCTCTAGCCAACTGAGCTATGTCGGCAAATATCTGCTTTTTATAATATATCTAAAGGGAGAAATTTTATGTCTGGTGGAGAAGGAGGGATTCGAACCCTCGGTACAGTTACCCATACGCATCCTTAGCAGGGATGTGGTTTCAGCCACTCACCCACTTCTCCATTTGCAGGTCAGAATTATATTGATATAATTCTGATATATCGCTTAAAGTTCTTGGAGTATTTTCTCTACTACTTCTGCAGGATTATGAGCCTGATAGATTGGACGCCCAACTACGATAAAATCAACTCTCTGCTCTTTTGCAAATGCAACATCAGCAACACGTTTTTGATCCCCTGCATCTTCACCAAAAGGACGAATTCCTGGAGTGAGTGTCATAAAACGCTCATCTGTGATGTTTTTGATTGAGAGTGATTCAAAAGCAGAACAAACAACACCGTCAAGTCCACTCTCTTGTGCATCTTTTGCAAACTGATCTGCTTTACTTGCAATGTCCTTTTCATAGACAGCACGAAACTCATCTTCGCTAAATGAAGTAAGTGCCGTTACCGCTAAAACGATAGGACGGTTTTCATACTTCTGCAGTCGCTGCATGACCGTACTCATAGCACGACGCCCTGCACTTGCATGAACATTGAACATATCAACACCGAGTCCCATTATCGACTCTGCAGCATCAGCCATAGTATTTGGGATATCATAAAGTTTGAGGTCTAAAAAGATTTTAAAATCAGGATTGATTGCTTTGATGGCTTTTAAAAACGCTTCACCGTCACGAATGTAAGAACGAAGTCCGACTTTTAGCCAAACATTATAGTTTTTGATTTTTTCGATTAAAGCGAGATTCTCTTCTTGTGTTGGGAGGTCAAGGGCTACACATAATTCCATAAATACTCTTTGTTGTTTATTTATGGAATTATAGCATTTTTGTTTTGGTTAAGCCTTATTTTGACTTAACCATATTTTCGATTTTCTCAACTACTGATGGGTCCTCAAGTGTTGAGATGTCTTGCGTGATTGCCTCACCTTTTGCAATTGAACGCAAGATACGACGCATAATTTTTCCTGAACGTGTTTTTGGAAGTCCCGGAGCAAATACAATATCATCACAAAGTGCAATATTTCCTATCTCTTTTTTGATAACATTGTTGATAGCTTTTACCTCTTCTACCTCATCAGCTATACCATCATCAGATTTTAAAACGATGTAAGCAAAAATACCCTCACCTTTGATATCATGTGGTTTACCAACTACGGCAACCTCAGCTACATTTGGATGTTTTTTGATGGCCGCTTCAATTTCAGCAGTACCCATTCTATGTCCACTTACATTGATAACATCATCTGTACGTCCCGTGATTGTGATGTAACCATCTTCATCATAAACAGCGCCGTCACCTGTAAAGTAAACCGGTTTGCCATCTTTTTTCACATCACCGAAGTATGATTTTACAAAACGCTCCGCGTCGCCCCAAACACCACGAATCATTGATGGCCAAGGACGTGTTACACACATATAACCAGTCTCACCTGCTTCTACTCTCTCACCTGTTGCAGGGTCCAAGATCTCAGCCATAATTCCCGGAAGTGGGAATGTTGCACATGCAGGTTTAATTGGAGTAGCACCTGGCAGTGGTGATACTATATGCCCGCCAGTTTCAGTCTGCCAATATGTATCAACGATAGCACATTTACTTGCACCAACTTCCTCATAGTACCATTTCCATGCCGGTGGATCGATCGGCTCACCAACAGTTCCAAGGACTTTCAAGCTGCTAAGGTCATACTTCTTCGGCTCATCTTCACCCATTTTATGCAGAACTCTGATGGCAGTAGGCGCTGTATAGAACTGATTGATCTTATACTCTTCAACCATTTTCCAAGGACGTCCGGCATCTGGGTATGTTGGAACCCCTTCAAACATTACCGTTGTAGCACCCATTGCAAGTGGACCATAAACGATGTATGTATGTCCCGTAATCCAACCAATATCAGCTGTACACCAGTAAGTGTCATTCTCTTTTACATCAAATACCCACTCCATAGTCATCTGTGCCCAAAGGATATATCCTGCAGAGTTATGCTGAACACCTTTTGGTTTCCCTGTTGAACCTGATGTATAGAGTAAGAAAAGTGGATCTTCACTATCCATCACTTCTGACTCACAATGAACATCCTGAGTCTCAATGAGTTCATTATAAGAGTAGTCACGTCCTGCAACCCACTCAATATCTTCACCGTTTCTCTCAACAACAAGTACTTTTTCAACCGTTGTATCACCTTCTAGTGCAGTATCAACAACAGGTTTTAGCATATATGGTTTGTCTTTTCTATATGCACCATCTGCCGTAAGAACTACTTTTGCCTCCGCATCTTCGATTCTATCACGAAGTGCCTCCGCTGAGAATCCACCAAATACGATAGAGTGGATAGCACCGATTCTTGCACACGCAAGCATTGCATACGCAGCTTCAGGAATCATCGGCATATAGATAACAACTCTGTCACCTTTTTTTACACCAAATTCTTTCTTTAAAAGGTTTGCAAATCTGTTTACATTGTAGTAAAGCTCTAAATATGTAATGATTTGCTTATCACCTCTGTCACCCTCAAAGATAATCGCTGCTTTATTTTTACGCGTATCTAAATGACGGTCGATACACTGCGCAGCAACATTGAGTTTTCCACCTTCAAACCATTTTACAAACGGGAAATTAGACTCATCCATTACATTTGTAAATGGCTCAATCCAATCTAATTTTTCATTAGCATAGTGTCCCCAAAAACCTTCATAGTCCTCTGAAGCCCACTCTTGAAGGTCATTATACTCACACATATTTTTTATTCTTGCATTTTTTGCAAACTCTTTGTTTGGTTTATATACCGGTTTTGACATTACTATCTCTCCTGTGTTAATTTCAGATATATCATTGCTGTCATTATTGCATCATTAACAGCATTATGTGCTCCTATGTTTGGAATCCCACATTTTTTTAAGATTGTATCGAATCGTAAATCAATATTTCCTTGAGGAATTAGTGGCATCATTTTATCAAAGTAAATTTCAGAAACTTCTATAATCTCATTTGGTAATTGTATGCCCAAACTCTCTTTTATATATTTGTTTACCATCGCTACATCAAACTCTAAATAGTACCCTACCAATGTTCGTGAACCTATAAAGTGTAAAAATTTTTCAATTCCCTCCTTCGCATTAATTGCATTTTCTAAATCACATGGCCTTATATGATGTATCTCGATACTCTTAGAACTTATCTCTGCTGAATTTTTGAGATAAATTTCAAAAGTCTGTGACGTTAAAATCTTATTATCCTTAATCTTTACAGCCCCTATTGAGAGTATCTCATCTTTTTTTGGATCCAGTCCTGTTGTTTCTGTATCAAAGACAACATACTCTCCACTTGTGTCCTCCTCAAATAAAAATCGAAATCGCTCATCTTTTAGTTTTGCAAGGTTTCGTTTTTTTACAAAGTTTGAAAAAAGCTTTTTAAACATTAGACAACCATATTGAGATGAAAATGAAAGTTCATAAACTTTTTAAACTTATTGACCACTTTAAAACTGTCTTTGAGCAGATCTCTTTGATTTTTTGAGAGATTTTTCGGGTTGATGTAGTTCTCTTCTTCCAACTCTTTTGCCTCTAAAAGAGTAATAAGACGTATGGAAGATATCGTATCAAAGCTCTCAATCAACTCTTCTGCAAAATTTTTATCTATAATGCCTTTGTTGTTGAGTGCTTTGATACGCTCTACTGTATTTGTCTCATCTATTTCATACTGTAATGCAAGCACTCTTACACCATGAACTATGGCAAAAAGACCTCCTTTTTTTAGATCAAGTTTATTGTTATGCTCTTTTTCTAAAACAAAACCACTAAAGAGTGAAAGCGGTGTCTCAAAGTTTAAAACGGCCTTTGCTAAATGGGCCAATACATCCTCACGCTGAGAAAAATTCTCATAAAGATAATTTCGTAATGTTTGCAGATACGTTTCATCTCCGGCAACTGATTTTGCATCTAAGAAAATGCTCAGGTTTTGCAGCTCTTTTTCGTCCAAAGAGTTAGACCACTCTTCAATCTGGCCTTTAAAATCATGAAGGCTTTTTCTCCAAAACGGATTGCTAACCATGACATTACCCTTACACGTCGGAAAGCCTAACTCTAAAAGATAAGCATTTAACTGTTCCATCGGTGCAACAAAAAGCTCTTCATTCACATTATCATCAATAACAAGTGCATTGTCTTGGTCAGTTTTTATGGTTTGTTCTGCCCTGCCTTCACTTCCCATAACTATCAATGAACATTTCTCTAGCAACTCTTTTGATACACTCATCTCAAAGACTTTTTTATATATCTTTTCATTGAGTGCTGAGACAAGTTTTGTTATGTAGCGAACTTTAACACCTTTTGCACGGAGCATCACTATAAGATTTTTGATATCCTCACTAACAGATTTCAACTCATCTATGGATTTTGCTTTTTGGATTTGTACAGCTACTAGATGAGAATGACTTGCAAAGTAGCTAAGCAGGTCAAGTTGTTCTAAAACACCTATGATTTTTTCATCTTCTGTCACAACAAGACGTTTGATCCCTTTGTGTGTCATAATCAAAAGTGCATTAAATAAAAAGTCACTACTCTCAATCGTGATGATTTTATTGCTTGCAATTTTTATGATTTTCTCGTCCGTAGACAAACTCTCAAGAAGAACTTTCTCACGCAGATCTGTATCTGTTACTATGTAGTACTCGTCTTCTTCTTGGACAATTATAACTTTTGCTTGCAGTTTTGTTTGTTCTTGCAGGGCTTCATATATAGAGACATCAGCATCTACAATGCAGGCTTTATGAAGAAAAATTTCTGAAACCTTTGCCATAAGAAACGGTGTTAAGTCACTCTGACTATCAAACTCTTTGAGATGTTTATGACGTGAGATGAAGTCTTGTAGAAAATAACTTTGAATCTTTTTGTTCTGCATCAAATCAAGAAAATCTTCTTTCTTAATCTCATAACAAATCAAATCTTCATCAACAACAAATCTACTTTCAGTTTTACCGTAGATAAGAGCATCTGCATCAAAACTATCACCATGGGAATAGACATTATGCAGCTGTTCATCGATGTATTCATGAACCGTACCTTTTATAACAATATAAAAGGCAATCGATTCAATATCTTTGGAGATCAAAAGAGTATCTTTTGTATAGTAAGCAATATCTATCTTCTTCATCAAAGCATCAAGCTCACGTGAGCTTAACTGCCCAAATGGATGAATAGAAGCTATCAGCTCTCTTTGGTCTAAAATACTCATTTCCTACTCCATCTTTTTATAAGTTCTTAATGCTCACTTGCACCCTCAGCACCAATACCTGTTTGACTTCTAATGTATTGTGCCTCAAATTTTTCTCTCTCCTCTTTTGCATTCTCAGAGTTATCTGTAATACTCAAGAAGTAAATCGCTATAAATGATACCGTTACAGAGAAAAGTGCCGGATATTTATATGGGAAAATTGCTTCTGCATTTCCTAAGATTTGAACCCATACAATAGGACCTAATATAACAAGGATAACAGCTGTTGCAAGTCCAAGACTTCCACCAATTACAGCACCACGCGTTGTAAGTTTTTTCCAGTACATTGAAAGAAGCAGTACTGGGAAGTTTGCAGATGCTGCAATAGCAAAAGCAAGACCAACAACGAAAGCAATATTTTGTTTCTCAAATGCAATACCCATAATGATAGCAACGATTCCAAGACCAACTGTAGCTATTTTACTTACTCGCATCTCTTTAAGACCATCAACTTGACCTTTTTTAAATACTGAAGCATAAAGGTCATGACTGATTGCAGAAGCACCTGCAAGTGTCAGACCAGATACAACTGCTAAAATTGTAGCAAATGCAACTGCTGAAATAAATCCTAAGAAGAAGTCACCACCAACTGCGTGAGAGAGGTGAATCGCTGCCATATTGTTTCCACCTAAGATTGGAAAACCTCCACTAACTGCTTGCTTTGCAAGATCTAAATAGTGTGGATTTTTATAAACCATAACGATAGCACCAAAACCGATGATAAATGTCAAAATATAAAAATACCCGATAAATCCAGTTGCAAAAAATACTGATTTACGAGCCTCTTTTGCATCACTTACAGTAAAAAATCTCATCAAAATATGTGGCAGACCAGCTGTACCAAACATCAGTGCAACTGCCAGTGAAATAGCTGAAACCGGATCACTTACCAATCCACCAGGATTCATGATCTCTACACCTTTAAGTTCTGTTGCGTGAGCAAAGAGTGAACCAAAACTAAAGTCATAATGTGCCATAACAGCTATCGCCATAAATGTCGCACCTGAAAGGAGTAAAAACGCCTTGATAATCTGTACCCATGTAGTAGCTAGCATACCACCAAATGTTACATATAAAATCATCAACACACCAACTAAGATGACCGCTACTTCATACTGTAGACCAAAGAGAAGTTGAATAAGTTTACCAGACCCAACCATCTGTGCGATAAGATATAAAATTACAGTAGCAATAGAACCAGATGCCGCTAAAGTACGAATAGGCGTTTGACGCAGTCGATATGAAGCAACATCAGCAAACGTATATTTTCCTAAATTTCTTAAAGGCTCAGCGATAATGAAAAGAATAATTGGCCAACCAACCAAGAAACCAATAGAGTAGATAAGCCCATCATATCCTTTTAAATATACAAGTCCGGAAATACCCAAGAATGACGCCGCAGACATATAGTCACCCGCGATTGCCATACCATTTTGAAAACCTGTAATTCCTCCACCTGCTGTGTAGAAGTCCTTAGCACTCTTTGTACGTTTTGCTGCCCAGTATGTAATACCTAAAGTCGCCCCTACAAAGATAATGAACATTACAATTGCAGGAATGTTAAGCGCTTGTTTTTGTATCTCACCTTCGATCGTTCCAGATGCAAAAACAGCAATAGAACCCAGTATTAAAAATAAAAATACTCTGTTAAACATCTAATTATCCTTTATCGATTCTTTAATTTTGTTTGCCAAGTCGTCAAACTCACCGTTTGCTCTTTTTGTATAGATGCCTGTTAAAATAAAAGCAAATGCTATAACAGCCATACCAATTGGAATACCAATAGTAGTAACCGAACCCTCAGAGAGTGGAACAGCCAATGCAGACGGGTTAAATGCGATAGTTAATATGAATGCAAAATAAACTACCAGCATTGCAATTGTAAGTTTTATAGAAAAACTTGTTCTTTTAGAAACCAACTCCTGATAATCAGGATTGGCCTTAATTTTTTCAACAATATCTTTTTCCATTTTCTTCTCCTTTTAGAAGTTATAATTTGCGATAAATCTGTACTCATTCCAGCCTAAATCTCCGCTTGTACTTTCATAAAACTTTCTAGGAAAGTTTCCACGAAAACGAAGCTGCAGTTTGTTTTTTAGTGCTTTAGGATAGTACTTGATATCAAAACCTGGTTCAGTCGCTGTTCTAGCTATACCATAACCACTATTTTTATCCATACCAAATGATGTATAATATGCTGCTGCTGAAAGATTTACACCAAGATTTTTAAATGAGTAAACTGCAGCAACTTTTGTTGCTTTTGTTCCCGCTAAAAATTGATGACGTGTCACCATACCTTGTGTATATGCTGGCATACCACCAAATTGAGAAATGATTGCATTTTTATATTGATTATTTACTATATCTGTATCACTATTCTCACTTGTTTGTGAATAGGCTATATAAGCAGCAAATCCTGCATATTTTGCTCCAAACTTAGCAGCCCAATATAGAGAATCTATCTCCCCATTATCACTCTCTGCTAAATTTTTCATATATTTAGCACCAACACTATTTTGTTTAATTATTTGTGCCTGTAAAAATGGATGAATATCACTATTTAATAAACAATCCCATGAAGTTCCAGCATCTGCATAAAGTGTATTATACATATCCCATGCATAATCATTAGATACCTTTACATGAAAATGTTTTGTAGTATATTTAACAAGAACATTTGTTACCCCATCGGTTTTTTTACCAACTGTAGCCATTCCTAAATTATAGTATTTTCCAGCTTCTATTTCTCCATTTGCTGGATAACCTGATGTTGTAGCCAACATAGCTTTTGCTGCATTTGTTCCTGTAAAACTATATACGTTTCTAAATGTACCATAAGCAATTCTATCAACATGTGCAATTTGTAATGTTGTATTTGTTATATCATGACTTACAAGTTTATATGCTCTAAATGTATTTGGAAGCATACGTGCATCATCAGAACCCATCATAGGTACATCATAACGTTGGTACCCAAGTTTTGCATCTGTTTTATAACCTAAATCCGCAAAACTGTACCCTATATAACCTTCTCCTAAAATAGAATATGATTCAAGTCCTGTACCTAACAGTGATGGATCTTGTACATCATATGGATTTAATCCTGTATCTTGTGTTGTATAAAAAGCAGCTGCCATATTAAAACCATTGAATTTAGCAGTTTCAAATTTCAAATGTCCCCCAAGCGCTGTTGTAGCTCTATGAGTATTAACTCCCAAACTACCTTGATATTTTCTATCAACATAGAACATACGGATTTGTCCACTAACTGTACCTTCACTAAACATTGAACTCAAATCATCTACAGACTCTGAACTTGCAGATACTTTTGCTGCATCTTTCCCATGTTGCAACTTGGTGTTTACACCATCGGTACCTGCACTTAAAGCTGTCACTGCCATTAATGACACTACACTAAATGCTATCTTTCTCATTTATAAACTCCTTATAGTGATGGAGCAATAATAAGATATAAATATAGCATGAATATAGCAATTGACTATTTTCGATGATAAATCATATCTTTTATACAGCAGTTGTGCAGAGTTGCAACAACTTTACGAGTATTTCTCTATCATATATCCCATACCACGTACATTAACTATGATATCTTCATGAAGGATTTTTTTGAGCCGGTTGACCTCTGCACGAATTGTGGCATTATCAACAAGATAATCATCCCAAACATATTCACTGAATTGTTCAAAGTTGACAACCATGCCTCTATTTCGAGCCAAAATATCTATGATTTGTGATTGACGTTTTGTCAAAGTCTGTGGCTCTTGCTTAAAAAGTAGTCTGTTGTGCTCTTGGTCATATGAATAATTTTTTGAAAGACGCAAATGCAGTTGTGGTGTGTCATCTGCAAGTTTTATTCTATCTATCTTTAAAGAGAGCTCTTTTAGATGAAAAGGTTTTTTCAGGTAATCATTACAGCCTAAATCATAGGCACGTGAGATATCTTCAATATCTACTAATGCACTGATATAAATTGTCGGTATATGAATTTTAAGCGTGTGAATCTTCTCTAATACACTCAGCCCATCAATCCCAGGTACATTGATATCTAAGACAAGCAAATCATAGGCATTTTTTTGTATCACATCAAAAGCCTGCATACCGTCAAAAAATGCATCTACAATATGACCATCAGATTCTAGATATTCTCTGATCGATTCATTGAGCATAACCTCATCTTCTAGTAAAAGTATCTTCATTATTCACCCATCATTTTAAATCTGTATGCAAATGTTGTTCTCTCTTCATTGGAGTCTAAAAGTATATCTATATCTTCTTCTTCACATATTTTTTGCACCAACTTGAGCCCAAGTCCAAAACCATCTCGCTCTTTGATAACATTTCCCTCTCTATAAAAAGGTTCAAATATCTTCTCTTGATTTTCAATGGCTTTTGATTTACTACCGACCGCAAACTCCACATTTGAACCGACACGTTTAAGTGTTACAAAAATCGTCTCTTTTGGCAATGTATATTTAATCGCATTTGTAAGCGTATTGTCCACTACTCTTTGTAGTTTGGTTTCATTAAAATAGATATGCGCATCCAAAACCTTTGTTGTATAATCAAAATGTAGCAAAGATTGTTCTGCAACCTCACTAAAGAACTCTATTCGACTCTGTATGTATTTTTCTAAATTTATTACGCTTTTTGGATACTCAAGCTGATCTTTTTTAACAAGATAGCTCAAATCATCATAAATACTAAATATATTCTTTACAGCAGCTTCTATCTTTGAGA
This sequence comes from Sulfurimonas sp. NWX79, assembly GCF_039667035.1. NCBI lineage: Bacteria > Pseudomonadati > Campylobacterota > Epsilonproteobacteria > Campylobacterales > Sulfurimonadaceae > Sulfurimonas > Sulfurimonas sp. NWX79. The sequence goes on along the minus strand of NZ_JALCZL010000001.1, from coordinate 13,325 downwards.
GATGTTTATCTCTACCATGCTTCATCGTATGGAGCTCAATATTTGTCAAGATTACACTTAGAGGCGTGTTTGTTTCATGAACTGTGTAACGTAAAAACTCTTTTTGTGCTTTTAAAATCTCTTCTGAAAACTGTTTTTCTTTTCCTAAATTCTCGTTAATGATTTCTAAAGAACGAGTTTTTTCTTTTACTCTATCTTCTAGGTGTAGATTAAGCTCACGCAGGGAATGCTTTTGCTCGGCTATCGTTCTTACCATCTCATTTGCATACGTAACCATATATTTAAAATCTTGAAAAAATATCTCTTTGGGGTCTATCAGTTTCTCTTCATGAGCAGCTTTTTCAAAGAACTCTAAAAACTTCTCTATATCACTCTGTAAAATCATATTTAAAATTTTGTAAAACCCAAGAGCTATGGCAAAGATGATAAAAGAGAGTGTTACGATGGCAAGAACTGTTTTTATGAGAAGAGTTTTGAGCTTTTGTTTATTTTCTTTTATAAGCTCGGTATTTACTTTTCCATCAACCTGCATCATGACACTCTGGTGTAGTGCCAATTCATAATCTTTATACATCTCATTGACAAGCAAAGAGACAAAAATCAGACTAAAAATAAATATAACAATAATCGTTAAGATATTGGCTTTTTTTATCGTCATATTTCCAAAGAGTGAGTGCGTTTTCATAGGGTGATTATACTAAGATTTAAAAAATTTAACTATAATTTCACAAATTTAAAAAATAAAAGGTTTCAAAAAATGTTTGGAAGAAGCACACAATTAAAAGAGTATAATTTAAGCGAAGATGAGTTGGCAAAACTCCAATATGCAAAAATCGTAACAAACAAGGGTGATATCTGGATCAAGCTCTATCCAGAAGAAACACCAAACACGGTAGCAAACTTTGCTCACCTGGCACAAAGCGGTTTTTATGACAACCTTAACTTTCATCGCGTAATCCCGGGCTTTATGGCTCAAGGTGGTTGTCCGCATGGAACTGGTACTGGTGGTCCGGATTGGGCGATCGCATGTGAGACGGATAAAAACACACACAGACACGTAAAAGGTACACTTTCAATGGCTCACGCAGGTCCTAACACTGGTGGAAGCCAGTTCTTTATCTGTTTTGTTCCATGTCCTCACCTTGACGGTGTTCACACTGTTTTTGGCGGAATCGAAGAAGATGATACAGAGAGTTTTGCGGTACTTGATTCAATTGAGGGACAAGATGACATCAAAACTATCGAGATTCACGAAACAAAAGCGTAAGGACATCTTATTTTAGTCCATATCTGTTGCAGTGTTGATTCACATTTTTTTCTAGAGAAGCTCAAAGAGGATTTTCCTGATGAAAAGCTCACGGGCTTTTTTTATGACCCCAACATCCATCCCTATTCCGAGTATAAACTCCGACTTTTGGATGTTGAGAGAAGTTGTAAAAAACTTGGTATTGAACTGATTGAAGGCGAATATGATTATGAGTCATGGCTCAATGCTGTACGAGGTCTTGAACAAGAGCCTGAAAAAGGTGCACGCTGTGAAGTCTGTTTTGACAAGCGTTTTTTAACAAGCGCACAAAAAGCCCTTGAACTTGGTGAAGATAAAATCACTACAACACTTTTGGTTTCTCCTTTAAAGTCCCAAGAGCAGCTCAAACGTGTCGGTGATGATTTTCATGCAAAACATGGTGTTGAGTTTATTGCCGTAGACTATCGAAGCGGTGGCGGGACACAAGACCAAAGCAGAGTGACAAAAGAAGAACAACTTTATCACCAAGATTATTGTGGCTGTATCTATGGGCTTACCATGCAGCGTGAACAGCAGGACAAACTGATGGATGAGATGTTCTCACCAATTTCAGGACAGATTATGCCCGCTTCCATTGAAGAGAGACTCGCACTTTACAGCTCACGCAACAAACTTGAAGATGAGAAAAAAGAGTACAAAATCATCAGACAAAAGTTCTTAAACTACCGACAGTTTTTTTGTAAGCTGATTTCTGGGAAAAAAGAGCTCATTGATGCCTATGCTCTCTCCTACTCGACACTGCCAAGGAAACGTGCGCAAGGGCGTATAGAATTTGCCATAGACAATGTGCATTATATGAACCGCCAAGAGGTAAAATTTATCACACTTGCGTTTTGTAATGACTTTTTTTCAACTTCTTACAAAGATATAAAAGAGCTTATCTATAATCCTCCAAGTATAGATGAAGAGTTAGACTTAAGAGAAAAAATCTCCGGATTTGCTTATGATCTAAGCCCAATTATCGTTGTTTCAAAAATTCCTAATACCAAGCTCACACTTACACTCGATACAAAAACCTACGAAGACACTAGAGAAAAGCTAATCGTTTTATAATAAAAATTTTGCTAAAATATCCAAAATTATTATTATAAGGTTTTTCAATATGCTTATGGATGTTATGGACATACAAAAAATTCTTCCGCACCGTTACCCTTTCTTACTCGTAGACCGCGTTACAGAACTCAACCCAAAAGAGTCTATCATCGCTTATAAAAACGTCTCAATCTCTGAGCCTGTTTTTGAAGGGCACTTCCCAGGTCACCCAATCTACCCGGGTGTTATGATACTTGAAGGTATGGCACAAGCCGGTGGAATCCTTGCTTTTAAAAGCATGGACGATGTTACAGAAGAAGAGATTCAAAACAAAGTTGTTTATTTTATGAGCATTGACAAGGCTAAGTTTCGTTCTCCTGTAAAACCAGGTGACAAACTTGAGTACAAGATTTCTGTTATTAAGAACAAAGGTGCTATCTGGCTGCTTAAAGGGGAAGCTTATGTTGATGGAAAATTAACAAGTGAAGCTGAACTTAAAGCTATGATAGTGGACAAATAGGCAAAGTTTTGAGTATCAGAACTAAAGTTCAATGCAGGGAGGCACTAAATGCCGAGTCGTAAGATATCTGAATTAGCCATTATTGAAGATGGTGCAGTCATTGGAGAAAATGTTGAAATAGCTCCCTTTTGTTTTATCTCTAAAGATGCGACGATTGGTGATGGTACAACGATTGCGCAAAACACATGTATCTATGGAAAGACAACGATTGGAAAGAACAACCGTATCTTCTCTCACGCAGTCATTGGTTCCATCCCTCAAGATTTGAAATACAACGGTGAAGATGTAGAACTTATTATCGGTGATGACAATACTATCCGGGAGTTTACACTCTTTAATCCCGGAACAAAAGGCGGTGGTGGAAAAACTATCATCGGAAATCATAATCTTTTTATGGGTTATGTGCACTTGGGACATGATGTTATTATTGGTAACCACTGTATTTTGGCGAATGCCGCAACCTTAGCCGGTCATGTAGAACTTGGTGACTATGTTGTTATCGGTGGAATGACACCGGTACATCAGTTTGTGCACATTGGAGATTATGCGATGGTTGGCGGTGCTTCAGCACTCGCGCAAGACATTCCTCCATTTTGTATGGCTGAAGGTAACCGTGCAACGCTTCGTGGACTGAACCTCACGGGACTTCGCCGTAATATTGAAAGAGAAGACATCAACGCGCTCAAATCTGCTTACCGTGAGCTTTTTGAGTCTGGAAAACCGCTCAAAGATACAGCAAGTGAGCTACTGGAAAATACGAAAAATCACTATGTGATTGATTTATGTAATTTCGTTATTAAAACAAAACGCGGAATTCCATTTGAGAGAAAAGGGTTAGAAAAATGATACACAGACATTGTAGTTTTTGTGATGCAAGCGAGAGTGAAGAAAATCCACTCATCGCTGGAAATGGTGTTTACATCTGTAAAAATTGTGTTTTCTCTGCTTATAAAATCATGTTTGGTGATGAAAAAGAGCTAGCAAGCCAAAATAATGCTAAACTCACGGAACATGTAGAAAAACTGATGACGCCTAAAGAACTTGACAAATTTTTAGGAGATTATGTCATTGGTCAAGAGAGAGCTAGAAAACTTATCAGTGTAGCTGTTTATAACCATTACAAAAGAATCTTTAAAATGCATAATGCAGTTGACGATGATACAGAGATTGCAAAATCAAATGTTCTTCTCATTGGTCCGACAGGATCTGGTAAAACATTGATGGCACAGACGATTGCACGAGTGCTGAATGTTCCTATTGCCATTGCTGATGCGACAAGTCTGACAGAAGCCGGATACGTTGGTGAAGATGTTGAAAATATCTTGACAAAACTCATCCAGGCAGCAGACGGTGATGTAGAGCGTGCACAAAAAGGGATCATCTTTCTCGATGAGATAGACAAAGTCTCACGTATGAGCGAAAACCGTTCTATCACTCGTGATGTAAGTGGTGAGGGAGTGCAACAGGCACTGCTTAAAATTATTGAAGGCTCATCTGTAAATATCCCGCCAAAAGGTGGAAGAAAGCATCCAAACCAGGAGTTCACTGCAATTGACACAACAAATATCCTCTTTATCTGTGGCGGAGCATTTGATGGTTTAGAAGAGATTCTCAAGCGTAAACAGGGTGAAAATGTTCTTGGTTTTGGGCATGAGAAGAAGACAAAAGATGAAGCAAAACCTACTTTTGATATGGTAGAGCCTGATGATTTAGTACATTATGGACTTATTCCTGAACTTGTCGGTCGTCTCCCAATCATCGCATCTCTCAATGAAATCACAGAAGATGATATGGTGCGCATCCTCACAGAGCCTAAAAACTCTCTTGTAAAACAGTACAAAAAACTTTTTGCAATCGATGATGTAGAGCTCAACTTTGAAGAAGATGCACTTCGTGCCATTGCACAAAAAGCAATCAAACGTAAAACCGGAGCACGTGGTCTTCGTGCAATTATGGAAGAGAGTATGATAGAGATCATGTATGAACTTCCAGAGTATGCAGGATATGAGCTTCTTATTACGAAAGAGGTTATCGAAGATGGTGAAAAGCCGGTATATATTAAAAAATCAACACAAAAAACAGCATAAGGCGAGATAGATGATATTTAACAAAATAGTAGGACTTTTTTCAAACGACTTGTCAATTGACCTTGGTACTGCAAATACGATTGTAATTGCCAAAGGTCGCGGTATTATAATCAACGAACCATCTGTAGTTGCAGTAAAAACAGAAAAATACGGGCAGACAAGAGTTTTGGCTGTCGGACATGAAGCAAAAGAGATGGTAGGTAAAACTCCAGGAAATATCAAAGCTATTCGTCCTATGCGTGACGGTGTCATTGCTGACTTTGATATGACAGAGAAGATGATTCGAAAGTTCATAGAAAAAGCACATGGAAGAAGCTCTTTAATCTCTCCTCGTATCATTATCTGTGTTCCTTACGGTCTCACGCAAGTTGAGCGTAAAGCTGTTCGGGAGTCAGCTCTTAGTGCCGGTGCACGTGAGGTATTTCTTATCGAAGAGCCAATGGCAGCAGCAATCGGTGCTGGTGTAGACATCCGCGAACCACAGGGAAATCTTGTTGTTGATATCGGTGGCGGTACAACAGAAATCGGTGTAGTTTCTCTTGGTGGACTTGTACTTTCAAAGTCAATCCGTACAGCGGGTGATAAGATTGATCAAGGGATTGTGAACTACGTAAGAAAAAAATACAATCTTCTTATCGGTGAACGTGTTGCAGAAGAGATTAAAATCAACATCGGTACAGCTGTGAGTCTTGACCAGGAACTCTCTATGGTTATCAACGGACGTGATCAGGTCGAAGGACTTTTAAGTTCAGTAGAACTGACTTCAGATGATGCCAAAGATGCTATGCGTGAGCCTCTCAAAGAGATCGCAGAAGCACTTCGTGATGTGCTAGAGCAGATGCCACCTGACTTGGCAGGAGATATTGTCAATCACGGTATTATCTTAACAGGTGGTGGAGCACTTATTCGCCAGCTTGACAAATATCTCTCAGATATTGTAAAAATTCCTGTTTTTGTAGCTGATGAGCCACTGCTTGCTGTTGCACGCGGAACTGGTCGTGCACTTGAAGAGATAGACCTCTTACAAGAACTTTTTGAGAATGAATAAGAAGTTATTTACATACTTACTTATCTTACTAGCACTCTTTATGGGTGCTCTTTACTATACAAATACAATACAATCTCCCCTGCTCTCCTTTTTAAACAGTATTAAAATCTCATATCACAACACTACTCGGAGTATTGAGAACACAATTAACAAGCACTTTTTCCAAGTACAAAAAATTACAGACTTAAAAGAAAAACTCCAAAAATATGAGAACAATCATCTTGTTATGCAACAACTTGCTTCCGAAATCGATGATATGTATAAAGAGAACAACTCTTCATTAGCTACAGATCCAAGAACGGAACTTGTACGTGCCATCTCTTATGAAAAGTTTGGAAATCTCAACCGAGTTTGGCTTGAAATTCCCGACTACAATGCTTCAAAAATTTATGGCCTTATTTATAAAGAAATGGTAGCCGGCATTGTTATCCCAAAAGATGCAAAAGCTCTTGCACTACTCAACTCAGATATAAAAAGTACCTATGCCGTCTACATCGGTGATGTCAAAGCACCCGGCATTGCTCACGGGAACAATGATAAAAATCTTGTCGTAAACTTTATACCTGCATGGTTTGATATAAAAGTAGGTGATGAAGTGACAACTTCCGGACTTGACAATATCTTTTTTAAGGGTCTTAAAGTTGGACGTGTTATCTCCATTTCAAAATCGCAAGGCTATCAAAATGCCATTATTGAACAGTATTACAACTCAAATGAGCCAAGTTATTTTCATATTATCAGGAGTGTTCGATGAAATTTCTCTTAGTTCTCTTACTCTTTTTTAGCACACATCTTTTTGCAGATGAGAAGCAAAAACTTACTCTTGGATTTGGTCCTTACATCCAGTCTGAACCATATAAAGGTGCAGATGACTTGATTCTTCCATCACCTGTCATCTTCTTTGACAATGGCATCGTTTATGCACGATGGAGTCGTTTTGGGCTCTATTTTCTAGGTGAGAGAGAAGAAGATTATGCATGGGGGTTTTCACTTACTGCCCAGCCTCGTACACTTGGATATAAAGCATCCGACTCTACTTATTTAGAAGGTATGGATGAGAGAAAGTCAACCTTGGAAGGTGGTTTGGCATTTTCTGCAAGTTATCAAAAATCGACCTATATTGAGATTATGCTCTTAGCTGATATGCTCAAGACCTATAATTCATGGGTCACAAGAATGGAAATTGGCAACAAATATGAAGCTGGAAAATTCACTTTTTATCCAAGTATTATTTTGCTCTATCAATCAAGAAAATTTATAGATTATTATTATGGTGTTAAAACAACAGAAGTAAGAACAGACCGACCTGCTTACTCACCTGGTAATGGTTTAGAATATGGAGCACAGACGTACATTAAATACCCTTTTACAAAAGAACTTTCTGCACTTATCAATCTTCGTTATGACATAATTCCAAAAAGTGCAAAAAACTCTCCACTTACCAATAAAAACTACATTTATTCAGGACTTTTTTCTCTGATTTACACATTTGAGTATTAATCCTCATCAAATATTAAGTGCTTCTTAGCTATAATCTCTAAATTTTATAGAGATTATTTAAGAGGTAACAAATGCCAAAACGCACCGACATTAAAACTATTTTACTTATAGGTTCTGGTCCGATTGTAATCGGTCAGGCATGTGAATTTGACTACTCAGGAACACAAGCAGTAAAGACACTAAAAGAGCTTGGATACCGTGTTGTTCTTATCAACTCAAATCCTGCTACGATTATGACAGACCCTGAATTTGCAGACAGAACCTACATTGAACCAATCAAAGAAGATATCATTGAAAAAATCATCAAAGATGAAAATGTAGATGCCATCTTGCCTACAATGGGTGGACAAACTGCACTTAATGTTGCAATGAGCATGTATGAAAAAGGAATGCTTGAGGGTGTAGAGTTTCTAGGTGCAGACCCACAGGCTATCAAAAAAGGGGAAGATAGACACCTTTTTAATGAAGCGATGATTAAAATCGGTATGGACCTGCCAAAGAGTAAAAATGCATACAGCGTTGAAGAGGCTATAGAAGTAGCAAAAGAGATTGGTTTTCCGGTAATTTCTCGTGCTTCTTTTACACTTGCCGGTGGTGGTAGTGGAGTAGCCTACAATATGGAGGAGTTTGAAAAACTCGCAGCAGAAGGTATCAGTGCATCTCCTATCAATGAGATAGAGATAATGGAGTCTATGCTTGGTTGGAAAGAGTATGAGATGGAAGTTATCCGTGATAAAGCGGACAACTGTATCATCGTCTGTTCTATTGAAAACTTTGACCCTATGGGTGTTCACACAGGTGATAGTATCACAGTAGCACCTGCTCTTACACTAACAGACAAAGAGTACCAAAGAATGCGTGATGCATCTTTTGCAATCCTGCGTGAGATTGGTGTCGATACTGGTGGCTCTAACGTTCAGTTCTCGATAGATCCAAAAACCGGACGTATGATTGTTATCGAGATGAATCCTCGTGTATCTCGTTCATCTGCACTGGCATCTAAAGCAACTGGATACCCTATCGCAAAAGTAGCAACTCTTTTAGCAGTTGGATTTACACTTGATGAGATTACGAACGACATCACAGGTACTCCTGCGGCATTTGAACCTGTCATTGACTATATTGTTACAAAAGTACCGCGTTTTACATTTGAAAAATTCCCAGAAGCAGTAAGCACACTCTCTACTTCTATGAAGTCAGTCGGTGAAGTTATGGCAATCGGTCGTACTTTTAAAGAGTCTGTTCAAAAAGCACTCTGTTCTTTAGAGACAGGTCTATGTGGATTTGATGAAATCGATGCGGATGATGAGTTTGTTCGTCATGAGATCCGTCGCCCTAATGCAGACAGAATTTTATATGTTGCAGAAGGTTTTAGACGTAGTATGAGCATCAAAGAGATGTTTGATACATGCCAGATCGATCCATGGTTTTTATACCAGCTTCAAGAGTTAATGGAAAAAGAGAAGACAATCACAGATAAAATCCTCTTTGATGCTGATTTGATGAGAGAAGTAAAAGTTGATGGATTCTCTGATAAACGCATTGCACAACTTATCAAGAAAAACTCGGGGGAGAGTGTCAGTGAAGAGCTTGTCTATGAAGCAAGAAAAAAACTTGGAATCAGCCTAGAGTACAATGAAGTAGATACATGTGCGGCAGAGTTTGAAGCGCTTACACCGTATCTTTATTCCACAACAAACATTACAAAACTTCCTAAAACTGCACCACGTCAAAGTGACAAGAAAAAAGTACTCATCCTTGGTGGTGGACCAAATAGAATCGGTCAGGGAATCGAGTTTGATTACTGTTGTGTTCATGCTGCATTTGCACTTAAAGAGATGGGTATAGAGACTATTATGTACAACTGTAACCCTGAAACAGTCTCAACGGACTACGATACTTCTGATGTACTTTATTTTGAGCCGATTGATTTTGAACATGTGCGTGAGGTAATCGAAGCGGAAAATCCAGACGGTATCATCGTTCATTTTGGTGGACAAACACCACTCAAACTCGCAGATGGTCTGACAAAAATCGGTGCAAAGATATCTGGAACTCCATCAGCGGTCATTGATCTTGCAGAAGACAGAGAGCAGTTCTCTGACTTTGTAAACCGTCATAGACTCAAACAACCTGCAAATGGTCTGGCTCGTACAAAAGAGGAGTCGTACGTAATCGCTGAAAAACTCGGATATCCTGTACTTGTTCGTCCTTCATTTGTTCTTGGTGGACGTGGCATGCGTATCGTTTACTCAGAGGCAGAGCTTAAAGAGTATATGGACCTTGCAATCTCTGTAAGTAATGAAGCACCGGTACTAATTGACAAGTTCCTTGACCAGGCCATTGAGCTTGATGTGGATTGTATCTCTGATGGAGAAGATGTCTACATCGGAAGTGTTATGCAGCATATCGAAGAGGCTGGAATTCACTCAGGTGACTCTGCGTGTTCACTGCCTCCGGTAAATCTAAGCCAAGAGATGATAGAAAAAGTAGAACTCCAAACTAAAACGATCGCACTTGGTCTTGGTGTTCGAGGACTTATGAATGTTCAGTATGCTATCTATGAGGGTGAAATTTATCTTATAGAAGTAAATCCTCGTGCAAGCCGTACTGTACCGTTTGTAAGCAAAGCAACAGGTATGCCTTTGGCAAAAGTGGCAACACGTGTTATGATGGGAGAGAATCTTCGTGATTCTCTTGCATACTATGACAAGTATGATATCGTTGAAGAGACAAACGGTCTGCTTCGTCCTCGTCTTAAAGGGCATGTTTCAGTAAAAGAGGCAGTATTTCCTTTCCATAAACTCTATGGTGCAGACTTGGTTCTCAGCCCTGAGATGAAATCAACTGGTGAAGTTATGGGAATCAGTAAAAACTTCGGTGTATCTTTTGCAAAATCACAACTGAGTGCCGGTAACAAGATTCCAACGGGTGGCACATGTTTCCTCTCTTTTGTAGATTCTGATAAACAGCACGCTGCTGAGATCGCAGCAGGACTTGTTAAACATGGATTCAAACTCGTTGCGACAAAAGGAACACAAGAGGCAATCGTAGCTGCAGGTATAGAGTGTGAAAGAGTGCTTAAAATTTCAGAGGGTCGTCCAAATATTGAAGACAGTATGAAAAATGATGAGATTGCAATGGCAATCAATACTTCAGATAACAATACAAGTAAAAAAGATGCGGTTGTCATTCGTCAAGAGGTACTCAAACGCAGCATCCCATACTTTACTACACTCAGTGCTGCACGTGCACTCATCTTGGCACTTGATGAGATGAAAGATGACAAATGGTCCAAAGCAACAGCACTTCAAGACTTTCTCGTATAAAAAAGAGTATCATCCTCGCGCAAACCGACACAACTGTCGGTTTTTTATCTCAAGATGCAGCCAAGCTGCGTGAGATAAAATCACGTCAATCAAACAAACCCTTTATCAAAGTATTTCAAAATTTTAAAACATTGCAAAAAACAAATATTCGCATACCAAAAAGTAGAAAAAAGATGCTCAGACGAGCAAAAAAAACCACCTTTATAGTAAAAAATCAAGCCTTTCGGATTGCGCCATACTCTTTAGACTCTGAAGTGTTAAGAAAACTAGAGTGGAGTTATTCGACATCAGCAAATGAGAGCGGTAGAAACTATGAGAGAAGTTTTTGTGAGCAAAAAGCTGATATAATAGTAGAAGATAAACAGGGACTCTTTGAAGGAAGAGCTTCAAGACTCTATAAAATAAACAATACGAAAATAAAGAGGTTACGATGAGCAAAGTTATACAGATGATACTCAGTGGAATGTTTTTTACCTTTTTTTGTGATTTTTTTCTCTTTTTGGGAATAAAAGAGAACTATATCGATGCACATAATATTCAAGTCTATTACAATATTTTATTTGCAGACCATCAATCCCTTATTATCTACCTGTTCTTTACTCTCATTACCGGTTACATTGTTATGTATCTCAGTAACAAACTTGCCATAATCGTTATCGGAACACTTTTCTTGCTTTCTGCATCTACGCTAATTCCTCCTGTTGGAGCTGCTGTGGGCGAGTTGTTATTGATGCAAAAAAACACTGTTTTACAAACAGATAGATTTAGCTATCATGGAGATATACTTTATAATGGAAGAAAAGAGATTACATTTTACGATTATGAACTAAAAAAAGTTATAATTCTTCCAAAAAATAAACTTCAAGGTAGTTATTAGTAATGAAACATATATCTTCGATTGCAAGCGGTGTCGTTCTTGGCACTGCCGGTATCATGATGATGAGTACACTCACGGGATGTGAGCAGAGACAGCAAGAGGCACAAAACAAGTTTTTGGTCATTGAGCAACTTCCAAACGGAAAATATAAAGTGGTAGAAGAGATGCCTACAGAAGGTCCAACTCGTGCAATTATCCGTGAACGTGATAAATTTGGCAATATTCGTGAGCGTTTTATGAATGAAGAAGAGATGAAAGCACTCGCTGCACAAGAGTATGAAAAAGTACAAAACGGTACAAGTGAGACCATTCAAGAAAACAGCAGCAGTGCAGGAATGGGACTAGCAGGAACCATCCTCGCCGTTGCAGCGGGGAGTCTGCTTGGAAATATGATAGCAAACTCACTTATGAACAACAAAGCCTTCTCTCGAAACACCCGAAGTGCCTACACAGCTTCAGCATATAAGAAAAAAACAGCTCGTGCATCTTCTAAAAAAAGTTTTTTTGGAAGTTCAAAAAGCTCCTCTTATAAAAAAAGCAGTGGTGGTTTTTTTGGTGGTTAATATATGATACAAACACTTAAAGTCAAACCCATTGATGATACAACGCTTGATGAGATAGGTTTTACATGGCATACAGACAGTGATGGCAGTAAATATGTAAGTGATGAACTTGTAGTCATCGCACAAGATGAGGCAGAAGCCTACTACGAAGCTGCAAATACGATATATGACATGTATGTTGAAGCTGCTGAGTATGTCATAGAGAACAATCTCTTTTTTGAACTTGGCATTCCCTTTAATCTGATAGATATAATAAAAAAATCATGGGAAAATGATGTTCACTGGCATATTTACGGACGTTTTGATTTTGCAGGTGGCATTAATGGAGAGCCTATTAAACTCATAGAATTCAATGCTGATACACCAACAGCACTCTTTGAAACAGCACTTCTACAGTGGGCAATATTAAAACATAATGAGATGGATGAGGCAAAACAATTTAACAATGTCTATGAAGCTATTTCTGATAATTTCAAACGGCTCATTACACTTTTTGATGATACAGAAAAGTTTAATGAACTCTATGGTGGATGGAAGATACTTTTTTCTTCTGTTGCAGGTAATGATGAAGAAGAAGCTACAGTCAAACTGCTGCAGCAGATGGCAAGTGATGCCGGATTTGTTACAGGATTTGAATTTTTACAGAATGTCGGTTTTGATGATGAGGGCATCTATGATAAAGAGGAAAACCCTTATGAGTACTGGTTCAAGCTCTATCCTTGGGAGGATATCGCTACGGATGAACCAGAGCTTGCTACAACACTGACACATATCATGGAGAATCAAAAAGCCATTATTTTAAACCCAGCCTATACCCTCCTTTTTCAATCAAAAGGAATGCTGGCGATCTTGTCAAAACTCTTTCCAGACTCTCCATACCTGCTAAAAACATCTTTTGAACCTTTTCAAGGAATAAAACAGGTTGAAAAATCCCTTTTTGGTAGAGAAGGGGCAAATACAAAAATCATAGATGCCGATGGAAAGATACTCACTCAGACAGATGGTCCTTATGATAATTACAACAAAGTTTACCAACAATATGTAGAGTTTCCAAACGATAAAC
>NZ_JALCZL010000018.1:0-37530 GCF_039667035.1 Sulfurimonas sp. NWX79 | reverse complement strand
AGGTACAAACTCCTCTAAATCAAACTCTATCTTTTTTCCTTGTAATTCCATTTCTATGATCCTTTTTCTTTTTTATAATCATAGTTGATTTGGAATTTACAGAAATTATTTTACACTACCGAGCTCACAGATAGTCCAAAAACACAGTGGCTCCATCACTGTCAAAAATGTAAACGAGGGAGCGATGTTTACTATCTCTTTAAAACTCTAGATGTAAACACTAAAAAACCAACTCCTCTTGGGGATCAGAGATCTGTTCTGATCTCGGTGGTTTTGAGATATCACTAAAGTACTCTTTTCGTCCACCCATATTTACTTCAATGATACCCTCTGGCACATCAAACTTTCTCTTTACCTGTGGGTAGAGTCTTAACACATTTCTAAAATAATTGGCAAAAGCAGGACCAGCAATGCGTCCACCTGTCTCTCTTTTGTACATTGGTGAGTTATCATCATTACCAAACCATACAACTGTCTCAATCGTTGGTGAATACCCTGCAAACCATCCGTCGATATTGTTATTTGTCGTTCCTGTTTTACCAGCAAGTTCTATCCCTTTTACTCTAGCTCTACGCCCCGTACCACGATTAACTACATCACGTAAAATTGTCGTCATAATAAAAGACTGCGTAGGTTTTGCAATAAAGTAAGAGAGCTCTTCTTTCTCATACACCGTCTCATTGTTCTTATCGATTGAGAGTATAAGATGAGGAACGACTTGCGTGCCATAGTTTGAAAAAGAGGTATAGTACTGTGCCAGCTCCAATGGAGACATAGACATAGTCCCCAGTGAGATAGAGAGATCATTCGGAATATTTTTGATATGGAATTTTTTCAAATCTCTGAGTAGTTCGGCGAGTCCGATATCATTGACAAGGTTGATAGTAGCAAGGTTACGTGAGTGAATCAATGCCTCACGCAGGGTAATGAGTCCTTTATAGTTTTTTTCATAGTTTTTCGGACGCCACTTCATCTCTTCACCATTCTTTTCATACTCATATGTTTTGGCAATATCAACAAGCTGTGTCGCACCACTGTAACCCAAATCTATGGCTACTTGATAGATAAAAGGTTTAAAAGCAGAACCAGGTTGGCGTTTTCCCTGTGTGGCACGGTTGTACGAGCTCTTCTTATAATCAACAGAGCCTACAAGGGCTAAGATATCTCCCGTTTTGCTATCGAGTGAGACCAAAGCACCATTGAGTTGAGAGACATTGACATCTTGGAGTTGAAACTCTGTATCCCCTCTCTCTTGAGCTTTTTTGAGCTCTTCTTGCTCTTTTACTTTATACTTTTCAATTCTCTTTAACGCCAGGTTATAAGCATACTGCAGTGACTCACGGCCTGCTTGCTGCAAGCGGAGGTCAACCGTTGTATAGATCTCATAACCTCCTGTTTTCAGATCATCAAGTCCCATCTTTTTAAATCGACGGGCTACTTCATCTACGATAAAAGGCGCTCTGTTTTGTGTCAATGTATCATCATATACAGTCGGACTCTCAGCAAGTGCACTCTCAAATGTAGTATCGTCTATCCAGCCAAGTGTATACATTCTTGTAATTACACGATTGGCTCTTCCCATCGAAATCTCATAATTTTTTGTCGGAGCATAGGTACTTGGTGCCTTTGGAAGCCCTACTAAGATAGCCATCTCTTTGAGTGTCAAATCTGCAAGCTTTTTATGAAAATAACCATCTGCTGCTGTCTTTACTCCATAATATCCATGTCCAAAATAGATCTCATTCAAGTAACGCTCTAAAATCTGCTCTTTTGTTAATGCATTCTCTAATTTAAAAGAGTAGATAAGTTCTTTTATCTTACGTGAGAGTTTTTTCTCTCTTGTTAGAAGTTTGTTTTTTACAAGCTGCTGTGTAATCGTACTCGCACCCTCAACCATCTTTCTTGCTTTGATATCTTTAATGATCGCACGAAAAATCGCATCGAAGTTTACACCAGGGTGTTCGAAAAATGTTGTATCTTCAATGGCTACAAGCGCTTCTATGATACGTGGTGGTATCTCTTCAAAAGGAGCATAATAACGGTGCTGTTTATCAAAGATATTAGCTATTTTTTCTCCATTTTTATCATAGATACGACTTGTCTGTGCCGGGTGATATTCTGTAAGTGAAGAGATATCATAATCATAATTAAAATAGTAATAGGCAAGTATCGCAAATGGCGATAAAAACCCCAATAATATAAGTGTAATAAATATCTTTTTTATCATTCTCTAAAATTCCTGTTTGCAAAATTTGCTTCAATTAATACTTTTGTATATGCTTCTTTTGGCGATGTGATAACTTCTTGCATACTGCCACGTTCAACTAAAAGACCATCTTTAATAACACAGACCTCTTCACACAGCTCTTTCGCTGAAAGCATATCATGTGTTACAAAAAGCATAGTAAAACCCTCTTTTTGCTGTAAGTTACGAAGAAGCTCAAGTATCTTTATCTTTGTATCAGGGTCCAATGCTGTCGTTGGCTCATCCAACAAAAGCAGTTTAGGACGTTTTTCTAAAGCCATAGCAATAACAACTCGCTGCAACTGTCCACCTGAGAGCTCTGGAGGAAATCGTTCCAAAAGCTCCAAAGAGAGACCTACTTCATTAAAAAGTTCTTCTATTCTGCTCTCATCCACAAAAAACTGCTTTTTTATTTTAGTAAGTGGAGAGAGTGCTGTAAAAGGATTTTGCGGTACAAAACCTATGCTCTCTCCTGCTACAAAACTAAAATCACTATCATATTCTAGCGTAGAGTTCATACTTTTTGGTAACATACCCAAAAGCGCTTTGAGTGTAAGACTTTTACCACTACCACTCTGACCAATAAGGGCAAGCGATGATTGAATAGTAAAAGCAATATCAACAAGCTTGGCATCATCAAGTGAAATTTGGAGTTTTTTTATCGTAATCATAATACTTTTTTTAGCTCCCTGCAAAGCTCTCGCAGATCTTCACTACTCTGACCAAGTCGAGCGATTAAACGGATGATAGCACTCTGGACTGTAGGCTGTCTAATACCACCAACGGCATATCCAAGCTCTTGTAGTTTATCTTTTATCTCTATGACTTTTTTATTGTCACCAATTTCCACTGGGACAATTAGACCCTCAACACTAATGCCAAGCTCTTTAGAGATTATCTCTTGTCTCTTTTGTATCTCTTCTTTTAACTGTTGGGCATGAGATAGAATATAGTTGAGTGATTGGTGTGCTAAAAGTGTATCATAAAGAGAAAGTGAGGTCGCATAGATAATCGGCTTGGCACGATTGAGCAGATACAGGGCAATATGCTCTGATGCCAAAATAAAAGCACCAAAACTTCCATACGCTTTTCCAAGGGTTCCCATCTTGATATGATTTGCTTTTATATCAATGCCATAATGCTCATAGACACCCATAAGCCGCTTTCCAAGAACTCCACTACTGTGTGCCTCATCAACAATCAAAATCGCTTCAAACGTATCTGCAATAGTAAATACCTCACGTGAGCAGAGATCTCCATCCATAGAGTAGATGCCCTCAACAGCTATAATGTTTCTCTTTGCCCCAGAGCTTTTTAAAAGCTCACGCAGTTCATGCATATCATTATGTTTGAAAAATGTTACATCAATGTTGTGAAGTTGTGAAGCAAGAACTCCCGAAGCATGATACAACTCATCCATAAAAAGCCTGTCACCCTTACGGACAAGTGATTCAATAAGAGCAATGTTCGCATTAAAACCACTTCCAAGCACAATGCCTGCTTCAAAACCATTTGCCTCACACAAAGCATCTTCAAAATCTTTATGGATTTGATGATAGCCATTCACAAGCATGGAGGCTTTTGTGGCATGTACATCATTCTTTTGTAAGAGATTACACGTTAGCGTATGTAGCTCTTTATGGTGCGCTAAACCCAAATAGTCATTTGATGCGAAATCTTTTAAACTCTTTTGTACTACTTCACGTTTTCTATATCGTCCAGCACGCTTGAGAGCATCTAACTCTTTTTTATAAAACATCATTTGGCAACAACTCTGTTTCGTCCACTCTCTTTTGCTTCATAGAGTGCTTCATCTACTCTTTTATAGAGATAATCTTTACTCTCACCACTAATGTACTCTGTTACACCAAAACTTATCGTTATCGGAACAATTTTTTTACTTTTTTGTATAAAAATTCTCAATTTTTCAGCAATCTTATATGCATCATCTCGATTTGTATGCGGAAGAATAATTATAAATTCTTCTCCTCCTATTCTACATAAAGAATCACTCTCACGTAAAGAGTGTTCTATAAGTTTTGCATAAAATACAAGAACTTCATCACCAACACTATGTCCATGCTCATCATTAATCTTTTTAAAAAAGTCAATATCTAACATAATTACAGCGAGATTATATCCATAACGTTTTGCATTATACATCTCTTTTTCGATTGCCTGCTCATAATATCTTCGATTATAAACATTTGTCAAAGTATCTTTAACGTTAAGTATCTCTAGCTCTTTTTTATACTCTTCTTCTTTTGTAATATCGGAAAAAATAACACTATAATGCTCTTTCTCTTGTGAAATCAATGAAGCATTAACCAGAAAATAGTATATCTCTCCATCAATTTCCATCTTGACTTTGTTTATTTTATCTTTGTTGGCTAAGACAAAATCCAACCAGCCATATGCTACAGAGCCTTTGTCTAGATACCCCTCTTCTTCTACATAATAGTTACATATACAGGTATTTTCCTTACGAAATTCATCTACGGTTTTATACTTCTTAAAGTATTCGAAAAATGTCTTATTTGCATCGATAATCTTCTTTTTGTCATTGACAAGCATAATATTACTAGAAGTATCAATAATATTTTTATAATAGCTCTTCTGTTTTCGCATCATATAATAAAGTGTAATATTCACTACTCCAGCAAGCGCCATCAACAATAAAATGGCAAAAACAGACCATCGAAAAACAAAGAAGTCCAACCCCTCTGTGGAAATGGTCTCTGTTTTTTTAAACATTATATAGAAACCAAGTTTATGCCCATCATAATCTTTTAATGGGTAAGCTGAGACAATGTAACCGTTTTCAACTCTTGTCATATCTTTACAATATTGCTTGATATTATTGTTTTTAAGATACTCCTGTAGAGATTGCGGTGCATCGAAATTTGCAATATAACATTTTTGAATATACATGTTGGTAAATGGGTATTTTATATATTTTGAGTACTCTTCATTTACTACAACGACCGAATCGACACCCAGTTTTTTTAATTTTTTCGAGATTGAGTTGAAGTGTGAAACAACTTCTACAAGACCAATAAGCTCATTTTTTTTGTTATAAAAAGGAACGATTGCTTTTATGTTGATACTAAAGATATCAACACTGATTAGGGAGACGGTCTCTCGTTTTTTTATGGCATACTGCAAATCCTCTCTTGTCTGACAAAAAGTATCACCTTTGAGTGTTGTCCAGCTTCGATAGATTGAGTTTGCATCTTTATCTATGATATGTACCCAGATATTTTTATAATTTGTGTAATGTTCAAAATTGAAAATCAAGCTGTTGATTTTTTTATGGAGCTCTTTTTTGTTTTTAATCAGTATCGGCAACATCTCATTGGAAGCCAAAGTAAGAGCGATTGCTGTAGTTGACTTTTTCTTCTCATCAATCATAGAAGCTAAATTTTTTTGCATAAAGAGTGCTTCTTCTTTATAAATACGATACTCTAAATCTTTCTTCTCATGCTTTATATAATCCATATAGTGCCAAAGCATAAAAAAAGCGACCATGACGATAAGAAAAATAAGAATAAAAGATTTTTTCTGCATCACATAAACCTTTGAAGCACTTCCACGCTCAGACCCATAGCAGTATTCTCATAGCCGCGCACTTCTTTAATATATGACTTACAAAAACCCTCAACCATACAAGCTCCGGCTTTACCTCGCCACCTGCCACTCTCTAGATACGATTCTAAATCATCTGCATCAAAATCTGCAAAAAGATAATCAGTTTTAGAGATATCTACAATCTTTTTATCTTTCGCATGATAAATCAAACAGGTGATAATGCTGGTAATATTTCCACTCTGTGTCATTAAAATATTACGAGCATCATCTTTACATTTTGCTTTTCGAAGGATTTGATTTTGGGAGGTTACAACAGTATCAGCAACAAGAAGCGGATAATCTTCAAAGCCATAAGCCTTGAGATTTGCCTCGTATTTTCCTACTGTTGCCTGATAGACAAAATTTTTCGGGCTTGATGCGGCTATACTCTCTTCATCGAACTCTACACTCTCTTGAATAAATGCAATCCCTGCCTCACGCAGCAACTGGGCCCGAGTCTCTGAAGAGGAGCATAATCTAATAGGCATTACGAAGCGTTACTCCAAGGTAAATTGCAATGATTCCAAGAACGATGTTTACTGGGACCATATACTTTCCGATAAGTTCGAGTGCTTTTTTCGCACCTGCCGTATCACCTTTATCTAAAAGTTTTTGTGCTTTGTTACGACGTAAAATCATGGCTGTAAGATTTGTTGCCATAATCATCCAGATAACTTCTTTGACATGGACAAGATTATAAATATGCATCGCATACTCATCAATCACATTACCGTTTGTATCAACTGCAGCCGAACGAAAACCAAGACCGACAGCCATAATGACCGCGGTAATGATAAGTAGTATTACAAAAGGTGAGACAATCGTAAAAAGACGCTTGAGTGCTTGAGATATTCTTTCAAGCCTGTGCAGTGGTGATTCAATCTGCACAAAAGAGTGGTGTGCTGCAAAACGCATAGCTATCATACCCCCAACCCAAACAACAGCAGAGAGTACATGTAAAAATACTATCTGTGTTCTGTAGTCAGCAAAAAGTTCAATCATATACTCTTTCATGATGAGAGAACTCCCTCTATAAAGTTACGTGCCTCTGTTTTTGCTTCAGGAAGTTTAGACTTATCTTTTCCGCCAGCTTGTGCAAAATCAGGACGACCTCCGCCACCTCCACCTAGAATCGGTGCGATTTTTTTGATCCACTCACCCGCTTTTGCATCACAGCCTTTTACGCCGGCAGCTATAAGAACCTTCTCCCCTTTTACTTGAAAAAGCATTGCACAGAGTTTTTCGTTTTGGTTTTTCAGCTCATCGATTTTCTCTTTGATGTCTCCATTTGGCAACTCATCAATGACAACGGCCACTCCATTGATATCTTCTGCTTTTATCTCTACTTTTGCAGATTCCTGAGCCTCTTTTAACTCTGTTCTTAGCTCAGTGATGTTTGTTTTGAGTCTGTTGATACCGGCAATGATATCAAGATTTTTCACTTCACTCTGAGCAGATTTTAGAAGTAAGCGTTGCTCTTTAAAGTAGTTGTATGCGGCATTACCACAAACCGCTTCAATTCTTCGCACACCTGCACTCACCCCAGACTCTTTTGTAATGATAAATGAGCCAATATTTGCAGTGTTGTCAACATGCACACCACCACAAAACTCTATGGAAGCATCCGCAAAACTGACAACTCTAACTTCATCACCATACTTCTCACCAAACTGTGCTTTTGCACCTGACTTTTTCGCATCTTCTATGCTCATAACCTCTGTCTTTGCAGAAATGGCACGCATAATCTCTGTGTTTACACGCTCCTCAATCTCAGCAAGTTCTGCTTCACTTACCGCTTTAGGGTGTGAAAAGTCAAAACGCAATCTATTTGCTTCAACAAGGGAACCTGCTTGCGAAATATGTTCACCAAGAACATCATAAAGTACTGCGTGAAGGAGGTGTGTTGCAGAGTGGTGTTTTGTGATCTCATTACGTGAGATATCTACTTTTGCATCAACACTCTCACCGACTTTCAGTTCTGCTGTTGCCTCGATTTGTGAGAGATTCAGACCAAAGAACTTCTTTGTATCAAAAACTTTTGCTTTGCCTTCGAGCTCGCCGATATCGCCACACTGACCACCACTCTCAGCATAAAAAGGTGTTACATCTAAAAATACCCATCCTTTTTGACCAGGAAGCAGTGCCTCTACACGTAAAAACTCCTCATCAAGAAGTGCTTGAATCTTACTTGCTTGGTGTGTTGTCTCATACCCTACAAACTCATTCTCACCGAACTCCTCTAAGAGCTCTTTAAAATCACCCTGAACAGCATCATCACCACTGCCTTTCCATGCAGCTTTTGCACGACTTCTCTGCTCACTCATAAGCGCTTCAAATTTTACAGAGTCAAGACCAAGCCCTTTTTCACGCAACATATCTTCTGTCAAATCAAGTGGGAATCCGTATGTATCATAGAGTTTAAACGCAACTTCCCCACTAAATACCTCTTTTGTATTTTGCAGTTCCATATTAAACAGAGCAATTCCAGACTCAATCGTTTTAAAGAAACGTGCCTCTTCAAGCTCTATCTGCTCTTTAACAGCTGCTGATTTTTTTGCCAAGTAGTCATACTCTTCACCCATGATATCTACCAAAGTATCCACTATCTTATGCATAAAAGGCTCACGGAAACCTAGAAGATAACCATGACGAACAGCACGACGCAAGATTCTTCGAAGAACATATCCACGTCCCTCATTTGAAAAGTTCACACCCTGTGCAAGAAGAAAAACAGCTGTTCTGATGTGATCTGCAATAACACGGTATGATGCACCGCTTGCATAAACATACTCTTTACCTATAAGGTCTTCCACTTTACGGATAATAGGCATAAAGAGGCTTGAACCATAATTAGAAAGTGCTCCCTCTTTGATCGCTACAACACGTTCAAGTCCCATTCCAGTATCGATAGAAGGCTTTGCAAGCGGAATTCTCTCACCACCTTTCTCTTTTACCTCATACTGCATGAAAACCAGATTCCAGATCTCTAAAAATCTGTCACCCTCACCACCCATGTAATCTTCAGGACCGTTAAAGTGTTCAGCACCCTGATCATAAAAGATCTCAGAACATGGTCCACACGGTCCAGTATCACCCATAGACCAGAAGTTGTCTTTATCACCCAAACGCATGATGCGATCAGCTGCAATATGTTTCTTCCAAAGCTCTTCTGCCTCATCATCACTCTCATGTACTGTTACCCAAAGCTTATCTTTGTCAAGTTTGAGTACCTCTGTGATAAACTCCCATGCATAGGCAATAGCATCTTCTTTGAAATAATCTCCAAAACTAAAGTTCCCAAGCATCTCAAAAAATGTATGGTGACGAGCAGTATGTCCAACATTTTCAAGGTCATTATGCTTTCCACCCGCACGGATACATGTCTGGCACGAAGTTGCACGAGGATTTGCAGGACGTGGGACTTCTCCTGTAAAGATTGATTTAAAAGGGACCATCCCCGCATTGTTAAAAAGGAGTGTTGCATCATCTGGTACCAAAGGTGCAGAAGCCACTCTTGTATGGTTTTTTGATTCAAAAAATTTTAAAAATTCTTCTCTGACGTTCATTATGTTTTTCTCTTTTATAAAATTACGCGATTATATCTAAAATGTGCTAAATTTTGGGATTTTTTTCTCCTTTTTCTTTAAATCACAAAATTTTGAAAATACTTTTCTTCTTATTAACTATAATGAATTATAATAATTTAAAATTTATATTCTGGAGAGAAAATGAAAAAAATTCTATTAAGTGGCTTGGTTACAATGCTATTGGGAGCAAGCCTAGTCGCTGACAATGTCAGTAGTTATGAGTATGCTTCATTTAAAAGTGTCAATGATGTCAAAAGTGCATTACATGATAATGGCTTAAAAGTAATTGGAGAGTATGATGTAATGGGAGATCCTTCTTATCATGTTATTGCCTATACATGTCCGACATTGACAAATGATGCTTCAAAAGAGGACAGAGCTTTTGCAGCTGTACAAAAAGTGCTTGTAAACAGTAGTGATAATGAGCTTGTCCTTACAAATCCTGAATATTTTCTGCATGCTTTTATGCAGGATGACTTCAAAGAGGAGCATGCTAAAAAGGTAAATGCTAAACTTGCAAATGCTTTTGGAACACTCAAAGGTTCACAAGACGGTCTTGACGATGATGATATCGCAGGATACCACTTTATGATGGGTATGCCTTACTATGAAGATATGATAGAAGTTGCAAAAGGGGATAATTTAGTACAGAAGCTCGAGAAAAATGCAGCTGACAATATTGCCTTTAAAATTCAGGCAGGCAAGGCTACACTTTATGGTATCGCAATGCCAACTGAAAAAGGTGAAAAGTATTATGTTCCTGAAATAAAAGGCCAAAAGCATACTGCATTTTTACCATATATGGTGATGATAGAAGGTGATGAAGCAAAGATTTTACACCCAAAATACTATCTTGCTATCTCGTATCCAAACCTCAGCATGGGTAACTTCATGTCAATCTCTGGTACACCTGGAGATATCGAAGAGTATATGGCAGGACTCTTTAAATAACTGCTATCTCACGCAGGAGTCAAGCTCTTTGCGTGAGCCTCTTTTTCTTCCACCAACGTAATATTCCCGTTATAAAAAGCAACAGCGTTGCAAATGCCGCGTAATCATTTATCCATACCCACCATGATGCAAAAAATGTCCCATCATGCAATGTTAAAAGAAGAGAATATAGCGTAATATCTTGAAATTTTGGCAGAGCTAGATCTGTCATATGTGCAGAGAAAAAGACTTTTTTGTCATCTTCTTTTACTATATCTTTAAACATATGCGGTGTATTTGGAAGAAGTTTCCACTCTTTGTCATAAACTCTGTTTGCCGCTCCCATACCGCCAACATAGAGCAAATTGCCATCTCGTGTTAAAGAGTAGCCAAACCCTCTACTCTCTAAACTCCAATGCTTTAAATCATCACTCTTGTACACTCCATATCTGTTACCGATTCGTAAGTTTTTTCCATCATAGTCAATCGACCATATATCATGCTCTAGGCTATCATAAACAGGAGGAAGCACTGCGTGAGGAATTGCTGTACGTTTCATAAACTCTCCAAGCCCCTCACCATGGTCCAAAAAGATACCTGTTACCAAGAGAATAAGTACGGGTACAGCGGACATAATCGTTACAATGTTTGCATGATACTTAATCCACTTGCGTGAGCTTTTTGCAGCTCTCTTTTTATAAATAAAGTACCAGATAAAAAACCCACTCACTCCCAACAATGTTAAAACAATCGCTCCAAAATCATTGATATAGAGTGAAATATCTCCATCAAAAAGCCCTCTTCCATAATGCAGGTCTCTTACAAAACGAGAGAGTTTGATATCCTCACGCAAAGCATTTTTCGGTAGATATACATGTAGGTTTTGTTCAATTCTTTTGTTCTTTATATCGATAAGATAAATTGTCGTTTTATCCTCTACAGCTGCTAAAGTATTTCCCCAAATACTCATTGCATTGATATATTTTCCCCCAAGCATATATGCTTGAATTTTATCATTGTTTATAGTGTAAATACCCTCTGATGTTGCTAAAAAAATTTTATCATTATCTGCTTTTTTGATGGCATTGATCTGTAAAGCTAAAATATTTTGAAAAGTTTTTCCACCATCATAACTTTCATAGAGTCCACGTTTTGATCCGACTAAAATATGTTCATGGTTCTGTGAATCTACATTGTAAGAAGTAAAGAGTCTTTTATCGACATCATTGAGTGAGTCTGGGTAGTGTTTTATCGTTGTTGTATAGAGAAAGTTCCAGTTATCATGGTCAAGAAAAAAACCTGTGACACTTAAAATAAGCACCACAAGCCCTGCAGAGAGTCCAAAGAACTTATGTAGTTTGTAACTTTTTACCATTTATAGCTCAATCCTGCATAAAATTGTCTTGGATCACCTGGTGTGTAGTTCTCTTTTCCATAAGCGTAATAAGAGTTCACAGAGTATTTTTCATCTGTAATATTGGTAATTTTTCCATAAAATGTTAAATGTTTATTAAGAACATAATCTGCTTTTAAATTGCCAATATTATAACCTTTATATCTATCAACAGTATGGTCATCATCCATCCAGTATGAACCAACATACTGCCATTCACCCATTAGAGTTAAACCATTTATCTCACTTGGTGTATAAATCAGACGAACATTTGCCAAATTATTTGGTGCTTTTGCCATCTCATTATCACCATAATTTATATCATTATCATAATTATGTTTTGAATATGAATAGGCGATATGTGTTGCAAAATCCTGACTCATTTTTGCATCAAGTGTCAATTCAATACCTTTATGAATCGTTGTTCCACCATTATCATAATATCTATCCCCAACAGTTGGTCTATACTCTGTAATCGTATCATCTATCGTCATATAATAAAGTGCTATCTCCGTTAATACTTTATCATTGAGTCTGTTTTTGAGACCAACTTCATAAGTATTTGTTTTTTCTGGATCAAGTGTTATATTCTCATACCCTGCTTTCATTGAATAGAGTCGTGTTGCCTGTGGGATTCTAAAACCATTTGCATAGCGGATATATGCATTTATACTTTTATTTGGTCTAAAACTCAGTGATAACTTAGGACTTACATGGTTAAAACTGTCTGTTCTGTCAGCAGGACGATAATATTTACCAGAGGCATCAGCACCATCACTCAAATTATTGTTATAATCAAATCTATTATAGTCATAACGCAAACCTGCTGTTAAGATTATTTCTTTGTTAACATTATAATCAGCATGCATATACGGAGCTATTGCCATATAATCTACATCATAATCATAAATTGGTCCTGCAGGATAAAAGGTTGAACCACTCCACGATGTAACATTGTTATCAAAGTCTTGATTATATTTCAGAGATGATTGTGTATATTCTGCATCAAACCCTGCAATAAAACGTCCCCATGAAGCATCAAGTGTATTCTTTTGTAATAAGCCTAACGTTACCATTTCATTGTCATTACTTGGAAGGTTTGGTTCCCATGTAGCAACATAACGATTTCGATTGTACCTTATATATGGTGTTGTGCTAATCTCTAAACCCTCATAAGAGTAATTACTCCACTCTAAAGAGAGGCGTGCATAATCAAATTTTCTTTGAACATTTGTCTGCTCTAAAGCATCAAAATATTTACTGTCATCACTTGCAGCAGTCGAACCATTTGTTATGTTTTCATAATCATTAAAGGTATCTGCCTGATCAGCCTCTGTTTTTGAAAAGTTGAAAACAACTTTCATATCATTATCACTGTTAAGTGTTTTATCATAACGAATATTTGCTTCAGCTCTATCTGTTTTTGTGTGTTGTCTCCAACCATCGCTGTGCATATAAGATGCATTTGCTCTATATCCACTCTCTTTATCAATTGAGTCACTCATCTCAATAGAAGCAGAACCATACCCATTACTTCCACCCATACCTTTAATAATTATCTCTTTTGTTTTTGAAGGGGCCTTTGCTGATTGTACATTGACAACTGCCGCAACAGCATCCGAACCATAGAGTGCAGTTCCAGCTCCTTTTAAAACCTCAACAGACGTTGCTGATTGAAAAGTCGTATATGCCAAGCCATTGTGATTAAAAAACCCTCCTGACTGTACGGGAATCCCATCTTGCATAAAAAGATAGTATGGACCAGTATTAATTGGCATACGAATAGCTGTCATATGCCCGATAACAGAACCTGTCTGCTCGATTCTCACACCAGAGAGCGAGTTTAACAGATCTTTTTGAAAAACAACCTGGTCAAGTTTTATCTCATCTTCGGCTTTTGTAGCAATACTTAGCGGCTGCTCCAAAACATTCTCTTCGACCCCTGTTGCAGTAACACTGATTGGATTAATCTCTACTACTGACTCTGCTAAAAGAGAAGCAGCGAATAGTGAAATCGATATCGCAATTTTTCTCATTATTTCTCCCAGAAATTTATTTTATAGAAGTTTAGAAAAAAAATGTTACAAAAGTATTAATAAGTTTTTATGATTATTATCATTAGATAAGATTATCTTAAATATTGTAAACTATAATTATAAAAAAAGAGAGAAGGTTTGTTCATGCAGTTTTTAGATGAAGATTTATATGAAGCACTCAAAAATTATATTCCAAAAGTAAGTGAGTATGTTAATTCTCACGGTGGTGGCATCGAGCTTTTAGGTGTAAAAAACGGTGTTGTATACATCACTTTAACAGGTGCTTGTGGAGGATGTTCTATGAGCTTGATGACAACAAAAATGGTTGTACAGAAAAAGCTGCGTGAGCTTATCCATCCGGTACTTGAAGTTGTCAATGTTGATGGTACACCTGAAAATGTTATGCCAGATGATGCTTACAAAGGTCCACAAGAAGAAACCCCTAAAGAAAAACATGGTATGTTAGATAATCTCAAACATATCGTAGGACTTTAACATGGTAGTAGACTATGCAGAAAAAACACTCACACAGCGATATCAACTTATGGCACAGACCATCATCCCAAGACCGATTGCTTGGATTTGTACGCAAGATGCAAAAGGGACTCTTAACATTGCTCCTTTTAGTTACTTTATGGGGCTTAGTTCTGAGCCTCCTACAATGGTTGTAAGTATTGGACACAAAAGTGACGGCAGTCAAAAAGATACACTCAAAAATCTAAGAGAGCACAAAAAATGCACTATCTGTATGGTCAATGAGTCTCTTCTCCAACAGATGCATTTTAGCTCCAAAGAGCTTGCAAGCTCACAGAGTGAAGCAGAACTTTTTCATATCAAAACAAAAACAATAGCAGAAGATTTTCCACCAATAGTAGAAGGAACACCAAGTGCATTTTTTTGCGAACTCTATCAAGAGATTGACCTGAAAAATTCAAAAACAATCCCCTTGGTCGTAGAGATAAAAGCACAATATATTGACGAATCCATAATTACAGACAAAGAAAAAATCACACTTGATTATGAACCTGTTGCCCGTGTCGGTAAGAGCTATGCTCTCTTAGGAAAGAAGATACCAGCACCTAAAATTCCATAATCATTATGTATATACGAAAACTCGTTATCACTCTTTCTTTTTTGCTGTTGTTCAATGCCTGCAGTGACAATGCTACTGTCATAAAATATGACAAATCTTTGACACATTTAGCGTGTCTTCGCTTAGTCGTATTCCCCGCTGATAAACTCATCTCAGACACCCTCGTAAATCTCTATGATTTTGATGAAAACTGTCCCTATGAACTACAGGTCTCACGTAAGAGCGCCATTGCATGTAATTCAAATCAAAATGCAGACAAAAAAGCGCTTTCAAACTTCCCATCAGGTTATATAAGAATGGATATCTACAAAAATCGTAAACCGGTTTACAGTTATTATAAGGACTTAAACTGTAAAGTATCCAAAGATATTATAGAAGATGCATTTAAACGATTGAAAAGTGATATGCTCAAGGAGTAAAGTTTGCGATTGACATTTTTAGGTACAAGTGCCGGTAAACCGACAAAAGAGAGAAATGTTTCAGCACTTGCACTTGAGTTTGACCAAGACAACAAATGGTATCTTTTTGACTGTGGAGAGGCTACCCAGCACCAACTTTTAAAAACATCTCTCTCTATCGGTAAACTTGCAGCCATATTTATCACACATCTGCATGGCGATCACTACTTTGGACTGCCGGGTCTTCTCTCTTCTAAAACACTTGACAAATCACTCGCACCACTTACAATATATGGTCCAAAAGGCCTCAATAAATTTCTCCCCTGTATTCTGGACATTTCGCATGAGCATCTTGGCTACGAACTAACTATCATTGAGATAGAAGCAGGTGCAAGCTTTCATTTTGACAAATTCTCTCTCAAGGTTTTACCACTTGTACACTCCATCGAGAGCTTTGCCTATTATATAAAAGAGCAAGATATAACAAACAAGCTCGATGAAGAAAAACTACGTAATAATGGACTAGAACCATCCCAACTCTATGGTGAACTAAAACGTGGAAACGACATTGTTTTTGAAGGAAAAGAGTTTATCTCACGTGAGTATATGCTTGAACCAATAAAAGGACGCAGAATCATTATAGCGGGGGATAACAGTGATCCGGAAGTACTAAGCTCTTATCTTGACAAGCTTGACCTTTTAGTTCATGAGAGTACATACACGCAAGAAGTTTATGATGCTCTGCCAACAAAGTTTTTACACACTACGGCAAAAGCATTAGGTTTATCGGTTCAAAAACATCAAGTAAAAAATCTTATAGCCACACACATAAGTGCAAGATACTCAAAAAATAGTGACTATACTGCACAGGATATTTGTGATGAGATACAAAATTCATACAAAAACAACTGCTTCATTGCCAATGATTTTGACCGTTTTTATCTCTCTCGTGACAGAGAACTCACTCGGATATAAACTGATTCTCATCTTGAATCTGCACATTTTTGTAAAATAGGTTAAAAATATCAGCAGCAATGCCATTACCCTTTGCTAGCTCATTTTTATCTTTATCTAAAATGGGAGTTGTTCCATAACCACATGATGGTGATTTGGATTTGAGCACAATAGCATCTGCGTGAGGATGCTCTTTACAAAATCTCTCTATCTCCTCACGCAGCTTCTTTGTCACATCAACATTTGTCTCATCAGTGATAATTCTATGTTCACCATTAACATCAACTACATTGATACGCTCACGTGGCGTACCAAAGAGCGGTGCTTCAGGACAAAAAGGGATAATTTCCCATCCTCTATAAGCCTCTTCAACTGCAGAGATTTTTTTCGTTTTACCATCATAACGGCAATATTCACCCAAAATACAAGCAGATATGATGACTCTCTTTTTAGCAGATGACAATGCTTTTTATCTCCGTCATTTCCTCGATGGCAAAGCGTGGACCCTCACGTCCGACACCTGAGAGTTTCACACCTCCATACGGTTGAATATCAAAACGCAGTGTCGGCATATCATTAATGACAATGCCACCCGCATCAAGCTCATCAACAGCGCGATTCATCAGACTCAAATCATTGGTAAATACTGAAAATTGTAGTCCGTACGGAGAGTTATTCATTCGATCAACTGCATCATCAAAACTCTCAACTTTTACAAGTGAGACAATAGGAGCAAAGACCTCTTCACAGACAATCGCCATATCATCACGAACATTTGCCATGACACACGGATGAAAGATTCGTCCCTCAACATGAGGAACAAGCAGTGGAATGGCACCCTCTTCTATGGCAGATTCAACCCAATGAAGGGCTCTTGCACAAGCCTCATCATCGATAAGCGGTCCCATAAATGTTTCATCATCATAAGGGCTACCAACTTTGAGTTTTTTTGTAGCGTGCGCCATGAGTTCTGCAAACTCATCATAAATATCTGCTTCAACATAGATACGCTGCAAAGATATACAAACCTGACCGGAGTTCACAAAAGCACCAAGTGCACATTTTGTAGCGGCCATTGCCAAATCAGCCGATTTTTCAATGAAAGTTGCAGCATTACCGCCAAGCTCCAGTCCTACTTTTTTAATGCCTGCGCTTTTTGTAATGATATTACCGACCGGTACACTTCCGGTAAAAGAGATAACACGAGGAATATCCGAAGTGATAAGCGCAGAACCTACTTCTGCATCGCCATAGACAACAGAGAGTGCATCAGCAATAGCATACTCACTCGCAATGAAAAGTTTTGCAAACTTATACGCAGTAAGTGGAGCTTCCGGAGTAGGTTTGAGCACCACTGCATTTCCTGCTACTAAAGCAGGGCCAAGCTTGTGTGCTACAAGATTGAGCGGAAAGTTAAAAGGAGTAATGGCAACAACAACACCTACAGGCTCACGACGGAAAAATGCCATCGTCTTTTTACCACTTGCCATTGCATCTGTATTAATCGTCTCTCCAGCCATTGTTCGCATCGTCTCAGCAGAGAGCGTAATGGTCTCAATACAACGCTCTACTTCAATACGTGCATAGGTAATAGGTTTACCTACTTCATCAGTGATAGTTTTTGCGATATCTTCTTTTTGTTCACGCAGTTTTTGTGCTACATCGAGCAACCAAGAACAACGCTGTGCAAGTGTGGATTTCTTGGCAAATTTTGCAGCATCTTGTGCTATTTGCAGTGCTTTTTTTGCATCTTCTTCATTACAAATTGGAGCCCGTGAAACTACATCTCCACTGTATGGAGAACATCTTTCACTCCACTCCTCTTTTGTGGCCTCGTTTGAGCCAAAAAATATCTTTGCATCCATAAAAAATCTCCAATACTAATATTGGAAAAATTATATCACGCTTATGTCCATTTCTTACTTAACGAGTTCAAACTCTTCATGCTCTTTTTCGGCTTTGACATCCGGTCTTTCATCGTGCTCCAGTAAAGAGAGGTCAGCATCATCAAAAAGTTCCATTTTTGGTATCAAGATTGCAATTAAGATCAAAGCGATTCCAAAGACAAATACAAAAAACGTTGCATAATCTCCACCCACGCTCACAAGTGTAGATTTGCCATAATCATGCCCCATCAAAGGTTTAAAGAAATCATCATAATATTTCGTAAAGAGCCAGCCGCCTAAAATACCACCGAAAGCTCCGACTAAAACATCTATACGACCTTCCGCGATTGAAATAGGTCCAGTTCCCGGACATTTTCCCATGATTGCCATACCAACACCAAAGATAATACCTCCCATAATAAGACCTTGCAATATGATCGGTTTCGGGTGGTATGATGCATAACCCATTTGTATCTCAAAATAAAGAGCAATACTAGTAATACCTATAGCCAAAAAAAGCATTTTTGGGATGATGGTATCTTTTCCCATTGCAAAACCTGCAATTTTTTCAAACTTGTCAACGCGTGTATACTGGATAATACCACCAAAGAAGATACCTATAACAAAAACAAGCCAAAAAGAGCCATGTCCTTCAAACTGTACAATGTTATACATTGCTTCCGTTCGAGTGAGTACAAAATCAAAATATTCGCCTATACTCATTTTGGCTCTCCTGTGTTATAAAATAGTTTTCCAGTTACAAGCAGTGTCGCTAAGACTACGCCGCCAAATATCATAGAACTAAAAGCAGTTTGGCTCATCCCTGAGAGAAAGTGTCCTGAAGTACATCCACCTGCCAGACGTGCACCGATAATAAGTAAAAATCCGGAAAAAAAGCTCCAAATAAGACGAGATTTGACAGAAGTGTTTTTATATACTTTCCATGCTGTCGGACGAACACTAAAACGAAACGATTTTGTTATAAATACAGATGTAATAAATCCACCCACAAAAACTCCTAAAAGCATTACACCTTCCCATGCACCGGCTTTTTCTATCTCTTTGAGATATGTATAATGTTCTGGATCCATTCCAAACAAAATACCAGCATAATACGGCACATATGTTGATGCCCCAATAGGACGATCAGCACCAAATACTGAAAAAGTAAAAAGAAGCAGCAGGGACATTAAAATACCACCCAACCACCAAGGTAATCTTCTTTTCATAATATTTCCTTATAATATATATAATAATATGTGAAATTATACTACCCGTACTATTAACAAATGGCAACACTTTTAAAAATAATCTCATCTTAAATCTACTGCATTATAATTACGCCATGAAAACACTACTGCTAAGCTTATTATTTATCACTTCACTTCTTTCTTATGAAACTGATTCTTGGATTCATAACTATAAGGCTGGAGTTAAACTTGCACAAAAAGAGCATAAAAATATTTACCTCTTTATCGGTGCCGATGCATGTAAGTTTTGTAAGATATTTAAAGAAAAAACACTTTCTCAAAAGAGTGTAATGGATAGACTTAAAAAAGATTATGTGGTCATTTATCTCTCACGTGACCAGCATGCTATTCCTGACAAGTTTGAAAAGTTTGGTGCACCACGTCACTACTTTTTAGACCAAAACGGCAAGATTTTATTTGCAACCTTTGGAGTACTGGAACCTGCAGGGTTTTTTACTATCTTGGATGAAGCAGATCTAAGCAAAGAGGACTAGAGCGTAATATTCTCTACTATCTCTATAGTTTGAGGCAGAACAACTACAGCATCAAAACTGTAGTCACCACTGTAGCCGTTTTTCTTCATATAGACATTTGCGGTTTTAATGAGCTTGGAGAGTTTTGAGGGAGTGATGTTTTGAATGGCAAGCTCATAACTTTCACCACTTTTTACCTCAACAAAATGAAGAACTTCATCTTTTGATGCAATGATATCAATCTCTCCAAAACGGGAGTAGACGTTTCTCTCAACTATCTCATAGCCATTTTCAAGCAGATAGGCACAAGCCTTATCTTCGGCTATATTGCCTTTTGCTCTGCTCATCTAGCAGTTAATTACTTCAACTTTTATGGTTTTAAAAGCAGCAGTAAGAATCAATTCATCCCTTGCATCACCAAACAGTGCATTGATACGACTTTTGGCATGATGAAAGGTTGCAAAGAGTGTCTTAGGACGCACTTTATTTGTAATCTTTACTCTAAGCGGATTTGTCTCTCCAAACTCACTTTTGAGTATCACTTTTTCACTCGTAAAGTCAGCAGCATCCTCTTCACATACAAGCAAGATATCTTCATCATATCTGTCATTGAGCTTGTCACTGCGCTTTGTTTGTGCTGCATTGTTGTAGTGTGCAAGTGTTCGTCCTGTTGTAAGATGGTAGCCCTGAAGATTTTTGTTTGTTATCTCCTCTATCATTCCACGCAGTTTGTACTGATGATACTTAAAGTATCCATAACCATCATCTGTTCTAAAGTCCAGTTGATGCAAAATTGGTGTATCTTCGGTATGAACCGGCCACTGCAGTCCACGTTTGCGATGCTTCTCAAGTCTGTGATAATCTGCTCCACTAAAACGGCGATACGCTACACGTTGCACCTCTTGCCAAACATCTTGTGAACTTTTATAGTTGGCATCACCTCCCATTTTATTATCTAAAATTTGGAGTACTTCCCAGTCATCCGGCAGATCTGATTTGACAAGTGGCTGAGAGAGATGCAGACGACGCATAGCATTGACATAGACACCTGTTTTTTCATATGCAGATTTTACACCCACAACAATATCCGCACGATTTGCTACATCTGTCATAAAAAGCTCTTGTACAAAAAGAAGCTCCAACTCTTCAAATGCGCGGTCGATTTTATTGAGATTTGGATGGATGTGCGTGAGATCTTCACCAATATTCAGTACTGCCTTGAGTCTGCCTTCAAGCATCTCATCGACAAGTTGTGGTGTCATAAGACCAACTTCTTTTGGCTCCTGATAATCAGGGTCATAATATGGAAGCATTCCCATATCACAAGTACCTTGAACATTGTTCTGACCACGAAGCGGCATAAGTCCCGCTCCTGCCTTACCGATGTTACCTGTCATAAGAGCAAGGTGTGTTATAGCCATTACAGCATAGGAGCCATCTAAATGCTCAGTAATGCCAAGTCCCCAGAAAATCATTGACTTCTTTAGAGCATACTCACGCGCTACTTTGCGTACAAGTTTTGAGAGGTATTCATAGCCCTCTATTTCATTAAAATAGTCCGGATTTGCATACGGGTCATTTAAGATCTTCTCTTTAAACTCTGCAAAACCTTTTGTTCTGTCCTCTATAAAACTCTCATCATAAAGCTCTTCATCGATGATGACATAAGCGAGCATATTGAGTATCAACAGATTTGCTTCATGCGGCATAATTGCTTTGTATTTTGCAAAACGGTGCAGTTTTATCTCACGTACATCAAAAACAGCCAAATTATCATGCTCACGTGCCACATCAAGGATTCTATTGGCAATGATTGGGTGTGCTTCTGTTGTATTGGAACCAATAACTATCATAAACTCGACATTGTAGATATCATTGTAAGGATTTGTTGCAGCACCTTCACCAATAGTTGCACGCATACCTTTAAGTGATGGAGAGTGACAAACACGCGCACAGTTGTCTACGTGAGGAGAGTTCAGTGTATGACGGGTAAATTTTTGGAAAAAGTAAGAAGATTCACAAGAAGTACGCGCTCCACCGATGGAAGCCACAGCCTTACGACCATAGTTCGTTTGAATCTCTCCCAGCTTCATCGCACAGGCAGTAGTTGCGGCATCTAAATCACACTCATACCATGTATCATCGAAATCAACCAAAGCAGAAGCAACAGCCTCTTTAATAGCAGGGTTTTTCTCTAAAAAGCTTTTACGAATTCGTGGAATTCTTAATCTGTCATCTGCATCTACAAAGTCAAAACCATACTTACCCTTGATACAGAGCTTCCCCTGTGAAACCACACCATCAGGATGCGCAAAAATCTTTTTGATTTTGTTCTCTTTTATATCAACATGTGCTGCTATATCACACCCAACACCACAGTAGGTACATACACTGTCTATCGTCTCTATATTTTCCATTTTTCCCGCTCTCCCTATAACTATCTTCATAGTCCAATAAGATTTTTTAACAATGTTTTATGAAGCTCGTGAGCAAGGGAGGATTTCAGCGAAAGTTTACTTCGCAATCGCCTCGGCTACTTTTATCTTTATAAAATATTGTTAAAAAATCTGCAGTCAATAATCAAGCAAGATAGTTTACAATTCTTTGCCTTAAGGCAGATGGAAGCCAACTCAAAATCCGAATGATTAAATAAAATCTAAGCGGAAAAGCATAAAGCTCTCTACCTCTATCTATCGCCTGTTTCATCCGTCTCACACCCTCATCTGTTTCAAGTAAAAAAGGCATGTTAAAATCATTTTTATCGGTAAGTTCACTCTTAATAAATCCAGGCAAAATTGTTACTACTTTGATACCGTACGAAGCATATTTATATCGAATACCTTCCGCATAAGCATTGAGTGCACGTTTTGATGAAGCATAAACCTTTGCACTTGGCATGGTAAACAGAGAGGAGAGAGAAGAGATAAAGATAACTTTGCCACTTTTTTGTGCTTGCATCTTTGGTAAAAGTACCTCTAAAACTGCGTGTTGCGAGAGGACATTAACATCATAGAGATTTTTAAACTCTGCTATCGTTGGCATCTCTGTATGGGAATGCCCTAAGGATATACCGGCATTAAGGATGACCATATCGAGAGCCTCTATCTCATGCAGCTTATTTTGCAGTAGTTCAAAATCTCTTACATCAACTACAATCAGTCTGATTTTTTTACATTTATCGAAAAGTTCATTTTTAAGTTGGAGGAGTTTCTCTTCTCTTCGTGCAAGAAGATAGAGTTCATTTTCTGACGAGGCATACTGGCGTGCAAACTCAGCCCCAAGACCGCTGCTCGCACCAGTAATTAAGATTTTCATCTCTTTTTTATACTATCCTGATCATCATAGGCTTAGTATGTACAAAATCAAGAGCTTCAAGCTCAGACATCATCGCCTGAATATCTTTTTCAACTGCTATATGTGTAGAGATAAGTAAATTTGCACGCTCATTTTCACTCGGACGCTGTAACATTGTCTCTATAGAGATATTGTGTGTCTCAAAGATTTTTGTCAGCTTTGCTAACACGCCTGTTTTGTCTGAAACATTGATACGCAGGTAATATTTGCTCTCAATATCTTCACTTGGTTTGAGTGTCAGCGTATTGCCTTCCATCGGACGGTTAAATCCAAGCATCGGTGTAGATTTTCCACTTCTTGCAATATCGATGATATTTGCCACTACAGCTGATGCTGTCGCATCGCCACCGGCACCCGGTCCATAGTAAAGTGTCTCACCGACTTTGTCACCAACAACGCTGATACCATTCATTACACCGTCAATCTTTGCAATCATCTCATCTTGCTTGATAAGACAGGCATGTACACGAAGCTCTACTTCATTCTTGTCTTTTTTCGCAATTCCTAAAAGTTTAATTGCATAACCAAATTCTTTTGCAAAAGCGATATCATCTTGGGTAACATTTTCAATACCCTCAATGAGGATATCTTCAGGTTTTGCATCAATCCCATACGCAATAGATGCTAAGATAAGCAATTTATGTGCAGTATCATAACCACCCACATCAAAAGTTGGATCAGCTTCTGCATATCCTAGATCTTGAGCTTCTTTGAGTATCACATCATATGCCACACCCTCATTTGTCATCTTCGTCATCATATAGTTACAAGTACCGTTCATGATACCCATGATTGATTCTATATGATTTGCAGAAAGACCATCACGCAATGCATTGATGATTGGAATACCGCCAGCCACCGAAGCTTCAAATTCAAATGCTATATCCTTGGCAATTTCCTGAAGCTCATATCTGTGGTATGCTAGAAGTGCTTTGTTCGCAGTAACAACTGCTTTACCAGATTCAAGCGCACGTTTTACAACTTCAAAAGGCTCCTCAACACCACCCATAAGCTCAACTACAATATCAATCTCTTTATCATTTAAGATATCATCAACATTATCTGTAAGCGTAATATCAAGCCCTCTATCTTTTGCAAGATTTTTGACAACACCGCTCTTGACCACTATATCACGACCAGCACGTGCTGAGATGACATCAGCATTCTCTTTTAAGATATTTACAACACTAGTCCCAACAGTTCCTACACCGATTATTCCAACTTTTATCATTACTTTTTGCTCTCTTGATTACAGCCGTCAAACTGTTTTAAAAACTCTTTTATATTTCTTGCTGCCTGACGGATACGGTTATCATTTTCTATTAATGCGATACGCACATACCCCTCACCATACTCACCAAAACCAATTCCCGGTGCCACAGCAACGCCGGCTTCTGTTAGGAGGCGCTTTGAAAACTCCAGTGAGCCCAAATGTGCCACACAGTCAGGAATCTTCGCCCAGCTAAACATTGTCGCTTCATTTTTCTCGATATGCCAACCTGCACGACCAAATGCCTCAATAAGGACCTCTTGACGGTGATTGTACTTCTCTGTGATATCACGTACACACTGCTGATCACCGTTAAGAGCAACTGTTGCAGCAACTTGGATAGGAGTAAACATTCCGTAATCAAGCCATGACTTAATCTTTTGTAGTGCACCGATGAGCTTTTTGTTTCCTACAAAGAAACCAACACGCCAACCTGCCATATTGTAGCTTTTTGAGAGTGTGAATGACTCAACTGCTACATCTTTTGCACCTTTTACCTGCATAATTGACGGTGTTTTATACCCATCAAAAGTGATATCACCATAAGCAATATCAGAGATGACATAAAAACGCTTCTCTTTTGCCATCGCAACAAGTCTCTCATAAAACTCAGGAGTTACCGTAGCTGTTGTCGGATTGTGTGGAAAGTTTACAAGTACATACTTTGGTTTTGGAGAGCTCTCTTTGAAAACCTTGTCTAAGTTTTCAAAAAATTTGTCTTCATCCAAACGATAGTGCTCATCAAACTCGATACCAAACTTGATAACATTCCCACCTGCCAAGATAAAAGAGTACTCATGAATTGGATAGGTCGGGTCTGGAACCACTGCCACATCACCAGGGTTTGTGATAGCATATGTTAAATGGGCATATCCCTCTTTAGAACCCATTGTAGCCACACACTCAGTTTCTGGATCAAGCTGACAGTCATAACGACGTTCATACCAGTCCGCAATCGCTTTGAGGAGTTTTGGAATACCTTTGGATGTAGAATATCCATGAGTTTTTGTTTTTTGGGCAGATTCGACAAGTTTGTCTCTTATGTGTTCTGGGGTTGGTCCATCAGGATTACCCATAGAAAAATCTATGACATCTTTACCAGCACGGCGTTCCGCCATTTTTATGTCATTTACCTCTGCAAAGACATACTTCGGAAGTCTCTCAACTCTATTAAATGTAAACTCATCAAACATATTTAGCCCTCTTAAGGGCACCTCTAAAAACCCTAACAATTCTCAGCATAAGAGAAAATTTCATAATCAAGGCAAAAGTTTAAAGCTCTAGCCGTAGCTAAAGCAATAACTTTTAACGCAGAGTATGGACTTTTCTCTTATGCCCGCAGGGAGGATAAAACAAAGCGAAGTTGCAAAGAATTTTTCATCACCGTAGCTTTAGCTATGGCTCAAAAAAAGTTCTTCACAACTTCATCTTTGTTTTATCCCTCTGGGAGTTGTTAGAGTTTTTAGAGGTGCCCTAAAATTATTGATGCTATTTTAGCGAAAAATATTTAGAATAAGATAACATTCTTGAGAAACTAGCGTCTTCCCTTTGGCATTAGCGTGAGTTCATCCCTTACATTTTTGAGTGTATAGAGGTCAGAGATTTTGATATATGTTGCATTTTTTGGAATGTTAAGTAGAATCTCTCTGTAGATTTTATCTCTTTTTATAATCTTTACAAGATGCAAAGAGCTGTCATAATAGGCAATATTAGGGTACCAACTGTTACGTCTTGAACTTTTGATTTTGAGTGTTCTTATCTTTGAGACATTGAGCCAATGTGCATAGAGTGAGCGTTTGAGTTTAATCTCTTCTTTATCATGCAGGGTCTTAACATTGAGCTTTGCATTGGAGATATCTATGATATATGTCCACTCTTTTGGGGCATTTCTTTCTATATCTATAATCTCACAGGAACTTTTATGAAGCTGATTTTGTAGTACCAGTGGATCCGTTGCATACTCTGAAGTAAGGTTTATACTCCATGTAAACTCTGAAGCATCAAGATTTGAAGCTGTTGTTACATAACGGTAGTATCCTATGCTTCTGAGTGTATCACTCATCAGTTTAACAAAAAAGAGTGGTGAACCGTTTGTTTTGAAATTGAGTTGAAACTCTTGTGGAGAGTTAAAAAAAAGCTTTAAAAGGCCATTTTCTTTTAAGGTTTGTACAACCTTTACCGCATCAACTCTGTCATTATAATAAAATGCACTTTGGGGATCAAAAATAGCATCGATAAAACCTTTGTTCTCTTCATAGGTTTTTTCATTCAAAAAGCTCTTGATTTTAACCGTCAGAGGATCTTCTTGAACACTTACATCCTCCAAAGGCTCTACATCCTGCGCAAAAGCAAAACTGTAGAGAAAAAGGAGAGAAAGTAAAAGTTTTACCATGTATTACCTCTGTTTAATCTTCTAAATTCATTGATGGAAATTTGTTTGATCTCACCATTTTCATAGTGCAGTCTCAAAGTATTTTTTTCATTATACTTTATCTCTTCTCCATTAATAATCACATCAATATAACCATGTCCAAAATAAAGCAACCACTCTTTTGTAGGGTCTAAATCCAACTCCCCCTCAAAAATCTTTTGGTACTTTTTATTTGTCGCGGCATCAATGTAACCAAGCCACACTTTTGTTCTTGCTATGATCTTCAAGCTCTGAGGAAGAGCTTTTTCTTCTTTTACGGGAGCAACTGTAGTCTTTTCATCATTTGTCAGTGAAGCATTTTCATCACTACTGTTATTATCACTTATGTTTGCATCTACAACAATGTTTTTCTTTGCATCTTCGATGATTTTATTCTCTTTGATGGCATTGTCCAGTGTATCGTTCGCTGATTGCATAGAAAAAGAGATGGCAATGATAAAAAGTATGATCGCTAAAATGATGTAAAGGATTGTAAGATTTTTTTTATTACTTGAAGATTTAAATATGGCATCATCCGTGATGGCTTCATCAGGTGCATTTTTTTCATCAAAATAGCCAACTCCACGAGAACGAACTGCACTTAAATCCTCTCCATACTCTCGCTCAAGTATAGAGATAAATCCGACAAACTGAATCTTGTTCAACCCGTCAAAACTCTCATAGAGTATAGCTTGTACATGTCCTATCGGGATATGTGTATCTTCATAAATCTTCTGTGCACCAATATCTTTTAATCTATCTAACGCTTCACTCATATCTCATCCTATCCATTAAAATAGCACCTGCTACACTTACATTCAACGAGTCAAAATCATGTGCCATCTTTATGCTTACAATGGTGTCTAGTTTTGAACTCACACGTGATGTAAGTCCCTCTCCCTCATTACCTAAAACCAACACTCTCTTTTTCACAATCTCTGCTTGGCGAATATCTATGCCTCCCATATCTGCACCATATGATCTAAAACCCGACATTTTTAAATCATTAAGTACATTATGAATATTATGCTCCAAAGCAAAAGGCATATCAAAAAGTGCACCCGTACTTGTTCGCAGTAGTGGCTCAAGATTGAGCTTTTTCACACCACATGCAACAATAGCATCAACACCCAAAGCATACGCACTTCGCACAATCGCACCGATATTTCCAACATCCGTTAAACCTGCTAATACAAGTACAAAATCTTTATCTAAAAAGCTTTTAAACTCATGCAGTGTATACTCTTCAACTTCTGCCAAAAAACCCTGATGGTTTGCATTTTTACTCATCTTCACAGCTGCTTCATTAGGTATGCGTTTTATAGGAAAACCCATTTTCATCAGACGTGAATACTCTTTTTTATCAAGTTCTTTCGCCAAATAAAGTGTTTTTATCTTTTGCGGATAATGATTGATAAGATAGTATATTGGTTGTTTGGCATAAATTAACATGTAGGTATTTTATCCAAAAAAAACGTCAAAATGTAAATCTTAGATAAATATTTTTATAAAAACTGATTTTTAATTTTCAAGTAAGCGTTGATAACAGGATTTTGTGTTTTCTCCTGTTATTTTTGATATAAGCTTTGCCTGCACTTTTTTAGGCAGATCAAGTGCCAAGATGTCCCTTTCACTGATTGCAGAACTTGCGTGAGACTCACCTGCTTGAATGACAACAACCCATTCACCTCTGAAGTTTCCATCAAGCTTTTGTAAAATCTCTTCTGCTGATCCATGAAGATATCTTTGATATTTTTTCGTCAGCTCTTTTGCTACAAAAAGTTCTCGACTTGCATCAACTTTACTTATCTCACGCAGAAGTTTTTCAAGGCGGTGTGGTGATTCATACAGAACTGTTGTATAACCATTTTGCATCGCTTCTTGCAACTGCTTTTCGCGTGAGCTGCCTTTATGGTCCAAAAAACCAAAAAAGAGCATCTGTGTCTCGCAAAATCCGCTTGCCACAAAAGCGGTAAGCACAGCATTTGCACCCGGAAGTACATCATACTCTACTTCGTTTTCTATACAGTAACGAATCAGTGTCTGACCAGGATCACTCACTCCCGGCATCCCTGCATCACTTACATAGACAATATTTTGCTCAAAAAAAGAGGGAGAGAGTTTTTCAACAAAAGCTGACTCATTATGCGAGTGCAGCGAGATAAATTCTTGATTTTCTTTAGGAGTAAAATCATAACGTTCTTGTAATATATGGAGAAGTTTTTTTGTAACGCGAGTATCTTCGCAAAGAAGTATATCAGCCTCACGCAGAAGCTCAATGGCTCTGAGTGAGATGTCGCCTATGTTTCCAATGGGAGTTGGAACTAGACTTAGCAAGAGAGTTTCTTGACTATTTTTTTCCGTAACGAGCTCTAAACTTCTCGATACGACCAGCAGTATCAACCATACGCTCTTCACCTGTGAAGAATGGGTGACACTCATTACAGATGTCGATTCTCATCTCTGGTTTTTGACTCTTTGTAACAAAGCTGTTACCACATGCACATGTAACTGTACAGTCTACTAATTCTGGGTGGATACCTTTTTTCATACTTTTACCTTTTGATACTCGTTTGTGTGCGAATATCGATATATTTTTTAATTCCGTATGGGTGCGGAATTTTATGGAGCGAATTATACCTAAATATTTTTTAAAATTAACCTAAAGTAAAATCTTTGATGCTACGGCAAGCGTTGCAGACTCTGAACGCAGTACCATTGGAGTATCAAGCCGAAAAACTTCCTGATTTTTCAAGAACTCTTTTTCACGTGGCGAAAAGCCACCTTCACAGCCGATAAGTACTGTTTGGAAATCACTCTCACACTCTAAGGTTTTCTCAGTGAAATCAAATACTTTTGTATCAGGATAGAGTTCTATAAAACTCTCTATATTTTTACAGCTATCAAACTCCATAAGCTCTGTTCGTCCACACTGCTGATTGGATGCCTCGATGATACGTTCATATCGTTTAAAGTCAGGTTTGAAGTTCTTTTGACTACGCTCACAGTAAATAAAAGTGATCTTTGCCACACCTATCTCATTGAGTGAAGCGAGTACCTTTTCAACGGATTTGTTATCGATAACACACCAGCCAATATGCAGACTTTTCTCTGCTTGGACCATAACAATTTCACAAGATTGCAATTCAAAAAGAGCCTCACGCGGTGCAATATCTTTCAGCTTATAACGAGAGAGCATTTGGAGATTTTCTTTATTGCGAAATGCAATCACATCTCCTACAGCGTGACGGCGTACTTTGATGAGATACTTAAAATCTTCTCCTTTGATGCGGAGCTGCTCCTTACCGGCATCTGCATGTAAGAGGTAGATCATCTTATACCAACCACATCCATAGACTCATTAGAAAAACCAGTACAAACTCTACTTGCAAAATCGTTCGCGCAAACGGCTTATAAGCATTAAACGCATGCTCTTTTTTTGTGCTGAGATATTTTAGAGCTTTGAGACGTTTTGCTTCTAAAACGATTAAAACGATACCAAGTAGTATCATCGCTATATTTTCTAGACTAAAGTCAAGATGCTTTGCCGCCATCATCACGATACCTGTAAAAAGCAGTGAACCAAG
Source organism: Sulfurimonas sp. NWX79 (assembly GCF_039667035.1). Taxonomy (NCBI): domain Bacteria; kingdom Pseudomonadati; phylum Campylobacterota; class Epsilonproteobacteria; order Campylobacterales; family Sulfurimonadaceae; genus Sulfurimonas; species Sulfurimonas sp. NWX79. The sequence goes on along the minus strand of NZ_JALCZL010000018.1, from coordinate 7,037 downwards.
CACTGTTATCTCTAACGGCATCCAGTACAAAGAGTTGGCTCTTTTGTACTTTGCAAGATCTTTTGCACTGATCAATATAAAAAGATTTAAAAAAATCATACCTAAAACTGCTACCGCACTCCAAGAGTGTAGGTCTAAACCCATGTTATACATTTCATTCATAGCGAAATTATATTATAATATGTCAATTTAAAAAAGGGGTAGTCCCATTATGGCAGTTACAATTGAAAAAGCACTTGAACTAATCTATACAAATATAAAACCAAAATCTTTAAAAATCATCCCTATCGAAGAGGCTCTAGGATACATCTTGGCAGAAGATATCACAGCATCGCATAATCTTCCGCCTTATGACAATTCAGCGATGGATGGCTATGCAGTAAAGATAGAAGACAGTGGAAAGTGTGTCAAAGTAAAATGCACTATCTTTGCGGGAGACAACTTTGAAGGTGAGCTCTCTCATGGAGAAGCGATCAAAATAATGACAGGGGCCCGTATCCCTTTGGGAACGCAATGTATCGTTCCTGTTGAAGATACAAAAGAGTGCGAGGGTGGTATAAAGTTGCCCCACAATCTGACCATGTCCAAACATATCCGTTTTGCAGGAGAGGACATCAAAAAAGAACAAGCTCTTTTACACAAAGGACAAAAGCTTGATGCCCACCAGATTACACTTCTTGCTTCTCAGGGCATTAGTCATATAAAGGTACATAAAAAACCTCGTATTGCCCTTTTTGCTTCAGGAAATGAGCTGAAAATGCACTTTGAGCAAGTAACAGAGTATCAACTCTACAATACTAACACACCTACTCTGCTCTCTCGTGCCAAAGAACTTGGGTGTGAAGTCGAATTTATCGGTACAGCGCACGACACCTTAGAAGACATTCATGCACATATAAAGAGTGCACTTGATTGTGACATCATCATTACAAGTGGTGGGGTAAGTGTCGGTGATGCAGACTTTACAAAAGAAGCTTTTGGTACTTTTGGGTACGAGATACTCTTTGATAAGGTAGAGATAAAACCGGGAAAACCGACAACATTTGGAAAAATTGGTGATAAGGTCATTCTCAATCTTCCGGGAAATCCATTGGCAGCTGCACTGAACTTTGAACTTTTTGGCCGTGCTATCATCTACGCTATGAGTGGAGCACGTGAGAAATTCATCCAACCCATCACTGCAAAAATGAAAAATGACTATAAACTGCGTGCTGGCAGACGCTCTGTGACTCCAGGATATTTTGACGGAAAATTTTTTACCGTATGTGAGCAGTTCTCACCAGGAATGATATCACCTCTTGCTGAGGCAAACAGTTTCATAATTATCAGCGAATCATGTGGATTTATAGAAGAGGGAAGTGACGTAAAAGTTATCAGTACGAAGTTTAGTTTTACAAGTGATACTTTTAAAGATTTTGTCAGTTTTTAAGTGCCAACTTAAACTGAAGAGGAATTAAGAAAGCTCTCTTCTTGTAAAATTTTCTCCCAGAGTCTTGCATCTTTAAAATCTGTATGTATCTGCTTGGAGAAAGATATCTCATGCAGGTCAATATTACCCATCTCTTTAGAGTACGCATCATCTTTAAAACATTGTGCATATCCGGTATCTGTTTCATGCACTATTACAGAGTGGAGTTTTACTTCACGTTCTCCATTTACTTTTGATGTCAGAGAGAGAAGCTTATCTATCATTACAAATATCACACGAGAAAATTGTTCAGCTGAAGGAGAGACTGGTAACTCTACCCAACGTGCAGAGTGTTTTTTCATAGCTTCAAGGTACTCTTTATCATCTCCGCTCCAAAGCGCAATAGCATGATCAAAGCTCTCAACCAGATCTTTCATGTTTTGCTTCATAAGACCAAAATCGTAAACCATCTGCCCATTGTCTAAGAAATTTGATTCAAAAAGAAGCTCTACTTTGTAGGAGTGCCCATGTACGGAGCTGCGGCACTTTACAGTAGAACACCCCCGCACAACATGAGCGTTTTCAAATTTAAACAGTTTTCGTATTATCATGCTTACACTCCTTTATTTTCATCCCAGATTCTGATGTGAAGTCTGTCACTAAAGTTATACCCTTTTGCTTTACAAAACTCGATCAGAGGCTCTGTATTTGCTTCCACATCTGCTTTATTTCCACCAAGCGGCATACAATATACTTGGAGCTTTGGTGCATGCATAGTGATACTCTCTATCTCATCTTCTAAAGCCATATTAATGGAATCTCTGTCGATGGAGAATTTAAAAAAAGCCTCCTCTGCGTGAGATGCGATGTTAAAAATCACATCTCCACGCAGACGTTTTGCAAGAGGTTCATTCGAGTTTGAGAGTTTTACAGAGAGTGCAAAAACACAACTCTTATATACCGGATATTTCTCAAAATCAACATCCAAAGAGCCATTTGTCTCAAATGTTATGCGATGCCCCTTTGCTACCAAAGCCTCTAAAAACTTTACAAACACTGCATCATTTGCATAGATAAGCGGCTCACCACCAGTGAGGACTATATCGACTGCGTGAGGCAGTTCATACTGCTCTAAAACATTTAAGAGTTGTTGATGGTCTTTGATCGGTATCCATGTATTTGCAAAATGCTCTTTGTTCACTGCATAAACAGTATCACACCCTACAACCTCTACTCCATCAGGAGCTACTTCGCTGCATCCAAAGCCCTCACAGCGCATATTACAACCACCAAAACGGAAAAAGAGACTCGGGCTTCCTACAAACTTTCCCTCACCTTGAATAGAGTAGAAGTGTTCAACAAGATATATCATCTATCTCTATCATCCACCGGTTTCATAGAAAGCACGTTGGGAGACCTCATCATCATCTCCACCCCAACGATTCTTTTCAGGTTTATTTCTGACAACCTCTTTTAAAACCAAAGCTGCTGTTTTAATGTCACCTTTTTTGACAGACTCTGCGATACTCATCGCCTCATCAAAATACAAACACGGTATGAGATGTCCTTCAGCAGTAAGTCTGATACGGTTACACTCTTTACAAAAATCATCACCATACGGTTCAATAATTCCAAAGCGATACCCATCATCCATCTTATAATACCTTGATGGTGAAGCCTTCTCAAACCCTTCATCTACAAAGTTGTACTTTTGAGACAAAATCTCCAGGACCTCTTTTGCTGTTACTCTTGAAATACCGGCTTTTGCATAGGCATTTTCCATATACTCTATGAAACGAATCGTCATACCACGCTCTTTTGCATACTCCAAGACATCTACAATCTCATCGGCATTCATATTTTTCATAGGCACCATATTAACCTTGACCTTCAGACCGACTTGAAGTGCTTCATCAACACCATCAAGAACATTTGCCAAAACATCTTTTTGGGCTATCTTTTGTGCAATTTCCGGCTTCAATGTATCTATGCTTACATTTATACGTTTCAGTCCTGCATCTTTGAGTTTTTGTGCCACACCTTTAAGTAAAAAGGCATTCGTTGTCATCGCAAGGTCAATAGAAGGCTCATAATCGTAAATCATCTTAATGAATTTGTCTATATCCTCGCGCAAAAGCGGTTCTCCACCTGTAATGCGTATCTTACGGATACCCTCATCTATACAGACTTTGACAAACTCAAAAAGCTCTTCAAAAGAGAGTAAATTCTCTTTTGGAACCCAAGAAAAAGGTTTCTCAGGCATACAGTATTGACATCTAAAGTTACATCTCTCAGTTACTGAAATACGGAGATAATCAACAACTCTATCATAGCTGTCTATTAGCATCTATTTTCCTATCTTTTATATTAAATGTATTATAGCCTGCGTAGTTGAATTTAGCTTTACTCACCTTCAAGCGGATCATAATAAAAGGTTGTCTCACCCTCTTTGGGTTCATCTACAGACTTCTCATCAATAGACTCTTGTTCAGTTTTTTTCTGCGGAGTCTCTTTTTTCTCTATAGATTCTGTTGTATCTGCAGACTTCTCTACTTTAGCTTCTGTTTTTTCAGAATTTTCTTCATTTTCATCTACATACAACGGAGTACTTTGTACAGAACTGTCGATACTATCTTTTTTTACCTCTACAATTTCCATTTGCCCATCTTGTGCTTTTTGTACACGGAGATAATAATTTTTAGATCCCTCTAAATGCATATTTATAGCAGCACTCTCACGCCCATGAACTATCTCTATATGTGTGTCACCCGGCTTGATTCCAAATCGTGTTTTATATCCTGGCATCAACGAGATTTCCGTATCTTCATTATTGATATAGACGCGATACTTTGCATCACTTTTCATATCTTCATCAAGATAGATATAGACCACACCACCACGATAAAAGATACTCTCTTCCTCAAAACCGATTTCCATATTCGAACAAGCAACAAAGCTCATCGAAAAGAGTGCCATAAACAACAGATATAATTTTTTCATATAAAACTCCCTTTTTTATAGAGCCATTATACAGAAATATCAGAAATATTAAATGCTATGTTTGTTATCTACGTAGATTTCTACAGTAGAGCAGATAATGTCATGGAGTGCTTTTTTATCTTTTCTGTAAAAAGGTGTCAGTAGACCAAAAAGAATTGTTGCTGAAAATAAAAAAGCAATGAAACGCAACAATGCTCTAAAAAAGCCAATATTTTCATACGTAGTATCATCAACAACTTTTATCTCATACGCTTTTTTCCCTGGAGTCTGACCAAACTTAGCAAGTAAAAATGCATAAATGACCCCATATAATGTTACTCCTAAAAGTGGTGCCATCTGTGAAGATTGAAAGGCATCTTTGCCACCCATAACAACATAGGTAATCAGATACAAAATAGGTGCATATATCATAAACATATCAGTAATAAGTGCTTTTATTCTATCTGGATAGGATGCATATCTGACACTTATTTTTTCTTTTAATTTTTGGGAGTTTTTTTGTCGTTTTTTAATATCTCTAAATCTCATAGAGTGATTATATCGAAGCTATACTTTAAGAAGGGTAATAAAGGAGGGTGTCCCCATACCAAAGGTATGGAGACAAAAAGAGGAAGAAAGCTTAGTGAAGCTCTTTCCATACCTCTTTTTTCCAAAGGATTGCAAAGATTGCAAAGATGATGATATAGATCATTACATTTTTACCAATCTCTTCACGCATATGACGTTTAGAGTCACCAACATCTTCTAAATGTTCGATGATTTTCTCAGCACTTTCAGCACTTACACCAACACGTGGCATTGCAGTACCTTTTAGGTAGTTCTGAGGATTTTCAACAAATGTTTTGATGTAGTGCTCACCACGTGAACGGATGTACATACTTAAATCTGGTGGTAGTGTACCCATATATTTTGTAAGTGCATCTTGGTAATCAAGAACTTTTGTCTCAAATGCCAACGCATCTTGTTTTTTCTTAAATGTTGGCTTCTCACCAATTTGAGTCCAAGCTGGATGTGCTTCACCATCTTTTACATACGGATAGTGAATTGCATGACATCTACCACAAGCAGTCTCAAATGCCATTTTAGGAGTCAACTCTTCAGCTTTTGGAGCAATTGATTGTAAATATGCAACCATATCAGCAACTTCTTGGTCTAAATCTCCACCAGCACCATAGAATGATGTCATTGGATGCATTTGACCTTTGTTCGCATCAAACTTATGCTCAACCATTAAAGCATGTGCAGGATTTTTAATAAGTGCCGCTAAGAACTTAGGATCAAAAACAGCACCTGCATTTGATAAATCTGGTGGATTAACACCATAAGACTGCGCTGCAGTTACAGGGTCCATTGGAGCTGGCATACCTTCAACTTCGATACCGTGACAACCAGCACAAGCACCAGCACCCATTACTAAGTCTTTACCACGAGCAGCATCACCTTTTTTCGTGAGTGCAGGAAGATCTTTATATGCAAAACCTTCACTCTCTACATGCTTATGCATTTGAGAGTGTGCAAAAGGCTCAACTAAATAGTACGTTAAAAGAGTAAAAACAGTTACAACCGCTAATATAAATAATTCTTTCACTTTTTACTCCTTAAACTTTTTTTTCGAATTTAGTGATAAATGGAAGTGCTATCCATAGACCAATAAATGTAAGTGCTGCATAAAGACCGATAGTACTGAAGAGGCCTTCAGGTGGAACTTTACCCATAGCAGTCAGAATAATCATATCAATCAACATTGCCCAGAACCAGAATTTAAACAGACCACGGCGTGATGCAGGTACTGCATTTGGTGACTTGTCTAAGAACGGAAGTGCAAAGAAAATAACCTGTGCAAATGCAAATGCAATCAGACCAACATCAGTAGAGAACGGACGTAAGATCTCATAAGACCATAAGAAGTACCACTCAGGGTAGATATGTGCTGGTGTCTTGAGACCATTTGCAGGGTCAAAGTTAACCGGGTCCATTGCAAAATCATAATGATAGAAAACAAGATAGAAGAAGAAAATCAAGTAGATTCCAACAACCATCATATCTTTTGACATAAAGTCATTTACGAATGCAATAACTTTCGAGTTTGCTTTATCACCAGCTTTATATTTTGCAGCTTCTGCTTCAAAATCGATCTCTTCACCATCTTGGTTATTTACGTGTGGAATACGAAGTGCACCAAAGTGTAAACCGATGAGTCCTAAAATCGCTAAAGGAATAAGAAGTACGTGCAGCATAAAGAAACGGTTCAAGAATGCTTGAGCAGGAACATAATCCCCACGGATCCATTCAACTAAACCATCAGCATGTAAGCTACCACCAGCAAAAAGGTTTGTAATAACCATACCAGCCCAGTAAGACATTTGTCCCCATGGAAGCATATACCCAGAGAAAGCCTCAGCTGAGAATGCAACGAAAAGAAGCATACCTGAAATCCAGATCATCTCACGGCCCTTTTTATATGAACCATAGTAGATACCAGTAAACATGTGAATGTAAATAATCAAAAATACTACCGATGCAGCTACACCGTGAATATGTCTCCATAACCATCCATACCCAACTTCTTGCATGATTGTATAGTTTACACTGTCAAATGCTGTTGCAACATTTGGCTGATAATACATTA